>NZ_JBHTSA010000014.1:0-107679 GCF_042795405.1 Streptomyces sp. NPDC056480
GGGCCACCGCCCCGCGGTTCGGGCGGGTGGGGCCCCGGGTCCTGCCGGGGCCCCCCTTGGCTCGGGGGGGGGCCGGCGGGGGGGGGTGACGCCGGCCCGCCGGCCGCGGGGGTGCCCCCGGGCGCCCGTCGGCAGGTCGGCGCGGGTGCGTCAGACGGCCGTCCTGGTGTGGACGTACTCGACGAGCTGCGACAGGGCGTCCGGGTCCATCGACGGCATGACGCCGTGGCCCAGGTTGAAGACGTGCCCCTCGAGGTTCTTCGCGGCGGCCAGGACCTCGTCGGTCTTGGCCTCGACCACCTCGCGCCCGGCGAAGAGCACGGCCGGGTCCAGGTTGCCCTGGAGCGCCTTGCCGGGGCCGACGCGGCGGGCGGCCTCATCGAGCGGGACGCGCCAGTCGACGCCGACGACGTCCGCGCCGGCCTCGCCCATGAGGCCGAGGAGCTCGCCCGTACCGACGCCGAAGTGGATGCGCGGAACGCCGTACCCGGCGACCGCGTCGAACACCTTCACGGAGGCCGGCATCACCGAGCGGCGGTAGTCGGCCGGGGCGAGGGCGCCGACCCACGAGTCGAACAGCTGGACGGCGGAGGCGCCGGCCTCGATCTGGACCTTGAGGAAGGCCGAGGTGATCTCGGCGAGGCGGTCGAGCAGATCGGCCCACAGCTGCGGGTCGCCGTACATCATCGCCTTGGTGCGCTCGTGGCTGCGCGACGGACCGCCCTCGACGAGGTAGCTCGCGAGGGTGAAGGGCGCGCCCGCGAAGCCGATGAGCGGGGTGTCCCCCAGCTCCTCGGTGAGCATCCCGATGGCCTCGGTGACGTAGTGGACGTCCTCGGGAGTCAGGTCGCGCAGCCGGTCCAGGTCGGCGCGGGTGCGGATCGGGTCGGCGACGACCGGGCCGACGCCGGGCTTGATGTCGAGGTCGAGGCCGATGGCCTTGAGGGGGACGACGATGTCGCTGAAGTAGATCGCGGCGTCGACCTTGTGGCGGCGGACCGGCTGGAGGGTGATCTCGGTGACCAGCTCGGGCCGCATGCAGGACTCGAGCATGGGGATGCCCTCGCGCACCTTCAGGTACTCGGGGAGCGAGCGCCCGGCCTGCCGCATGAACCAGACGGGGGTGTGCGGCACGGGCTCACGCCGGCATGCCTTGAGGAACGCGGAGTCGTGCGTCCGCGACTGCTGCTTCGTCTGCTGGCCCTGCGGGCTGTCGTTGGCACTCACGCCCAGAATCTTCGCATGTGGCGGGAAGCCGCTCGTCCGGGCCGGGTGTCCTCCCTGCACAGAGGCCCCGTTCCGCCTACTCTTCCCCGCATGGCTGCGGCTCAGGGACATTTTTCCGATCATTCCGACGGCGATCGAGGGACGGACGAAACGGCGGACAGTACGGAGGCGAACCCGGTACCCCCCGCGTTCCGCCGGGCGGTGGAGGCGCTGCGCGCGGCGCGGTTGCGGCCCGAGATCGAGATCGACCCGACGAGGCCCCCGCAGCGCCTCGCCCCTCACGCGTACGCGGTCGAGGCGGCCGTCGTGGACGGCGAGGAGGACCTCGCGGACGGGCGGCTCGTGCTGCTGCACGATCCGGACGGCCACGAGGCCTGGAAGGGCACGTTCCGGCTCGTGACGCTGGTCCGGGCGGAGCTGGAGCCCGAGATGGCGGCGGATCCGCTGCTGCCCGAGGTCTGCTGGTCCTGGCTGACCGGCGCCATGGAGGCCCGGGGGCTCGCGTACGGGGAGGCGAGCGGCACGGTCACGATGGCGGGCTCGCACTACTTCGGCGGTCTCGCGGACCGCAGGCCGGCGACGCAGATCGAGATCCGGGCGTCCTGGACGCCGCGCGAGGGTCTGGGCGGGGTGCCGGACACCGGGGCACACCTGGCGGCCTGGTGCGATCTGCTCTGCCAGATCGCGGGACTGCCGCCCGCGCCGGCCGATCCGGCGACGGGTGCGGCGGGCACGGTGTCGGGCGCGGGGATCGTCTCGCTGCCCCAGCGGCGGGGGCCGCAGCAGGTCTGAGGGGTGGGATCAAGCCAACCTTCGGAGTGTCCGAACGACGGCCCCGCCACTCCCCCTCAGGGGTGACGCGAGGGGGCCCGCTCGTAGGATGATCGATCACGCGTCCGAATTGCCCTAATTGTTACTCACCAAATCGTGATCTTTCCCTAAAGGCGGGCGGCCCAGCTGCCGAAGGAACGAGTGACCCCTTCACAGCACGGGTTCGCCCCCGGCTTCTTCCCCGAGCCGGCTCCGTCCCGCATCCTTCCCCCCAGGAGGCCTGGTGTCCGTTCTCCTCGAGCAGCCCGCAAGCCTGGTCGCCTACCGCCCGAACAAGCCGACGGCCATGGTCGTCGTGGCCGACCCGCGCGTCCGCTCCACCGTGACCCGCCACCTGTGGGCCCTCGGAGTACGCGACGTGATCGAGGCTTCTTCCATCGCGGAGGCACGTCCCCGCGTCGGCAACCCGCGCGACATCTGCGTTGCCGACGTCCACCTGCCCGACGGCAGCGGCCTGACCCTGCTGTCCGAGACCCGCGCCGCGGGCTGGCCCAACGGCCTCGCCCTCTCGGCGGCGGACGACATCGGTGCCGTGCGCAATGCCCTCGCGGGCGGCGTGAAGGGCTATGTCGTCACCGGCACCCGTACGAACATCGGTCACCCGACCCGACCCGGCGCCGCCCCCATCGGCGCCGCGGCCGCGCGGCTCGGCCACCGCCGCCCCCCGGGTGCCCCGAGCCACCCGGGCGGCTACCGCGAGCTCTCCGGCCGTGAGGTCGAGGTGCTCCGGCTCGTCGCGGAGGGCCAGTCGAACAAGGCGATCGGCGTCTCCATGGGCCTCTCGGCCCTCACCGTGAAGAGCCACCTCGCCCGGATCGCCCGCAAGCTGGGCACCGGCGACCGCGCCGGCATGGTCGCGGTGGCCCTGCGGACGGGGATCATCCACTGACGGAGCGCTCGACGAGAAGCCGGCGCCTGTCGACGGAACGTTCCGTCGACAGGCGCTTGCCGTTCACCGATACCCTTGACAGGTGACCGACGCCCAAGAGACCGCAGCAGACACAGCACTGCGCACCACCGGGGGCGGCCCCCCGGACGACGATGTCCCTGCGAATGGGCTTCCGATCCCGTTGCTGGAGCCCCGCGAGGGGATTCCGCCCGTCGTCGAGACCGAGGACGCCCTCGCCGAGGTGATCGCCGCCTTCGCGGCCGGCCGCGGCCCCGTCGCCGTGGACGCCGAGCGCGCCTCCGGCTACCGGTACGGCCAGCGCGCCTATCTCGTACAGCTCCGCCGCGAGGGCGCGGGGACCGCGCTCATCGACCCGGTGGGCTGCCCCGACCTCTCCGGACTCGGCGAGGCGCTCGCCGGAACCGAGTGGATCCTGCACGCCGCGACCCAGGACCTCCCCTGCCTGCGCGACATAGGCATGCTGCCCACCTCGCTCTTCGACACCGAGCTCGCCGGGCGGCTCGCGGGCTTCCCGCGCGTCGGCCTCGGCGCGATGGTCGAGTCCGTCCTTGGCTACGCCCTGGAGAAGGGCCACTCCGCCGTGGACTGGTCCACCAGGCCGCTGCCCGAGCCCTGGCTGCGGTACGCGGCCCTCGACGTGGAGCTCCTCGTCGACCTGCGGGACGCCCTGGAGAAGGAGCTCGACCGGCAGGGCAAGCTCGAATGGGCGCACCAGGAGTTCGACGCGATCGCCTCGGCCCCGCCGGCCCCGCCGCGCAAGGACCCGTGGCGGCGCACCTCCGGCATGCACAAGGTGCGGCGCCGCCGTCAGATGGCGGTCGTACGGGAGCTGTGGACGGCCCGTGACAAGGTCGCCCAGCGGCGGGACGTCTCCCCCGGCAAGGTGCTCAGCGACGCGGCGATCGTCGAGGCGGCGCTCGCGGTGCCGGTGAACGTGACCGCGCTCATGGCGCTGCCCGGCTACGGCCACCGGATGGGCCGCCGTCAGCTCGAGCAGTGGCAGGCGGCCGTCGACCGCGCCCGCGCCCTGCCCGAGAGCGAGCTGCCCCAGCCGGGCCAGCAGGTGGCCGGCCCGCCCCCGCCGCGCGCCTGGGCGGACAAGGACCCGGTCGCGGCGGCCCGTCTGTCGGCGGCCCGCGCGGCGGTCTCGGCCCTGGCGGAGGAACTGAACCTGCCGCAGGAGAACCTGATCACCCCGGACACGGTCCGCCGCGTCTGCTGGGAGCCGCCGACCGCGGGCGACGCGGACGGTGTCGCCGCCGCTCTGACGGGCCACGGGGCGCGCCCCTGGCAGGTCGAACTGGTGACCCCGCTCCTCGTGAAGGCGCTGACGGCCACCGCGTGACCCCGTACGCCATCCGATTCGAGAGCCCCCGGCACGCCGAAATGCGCCGGGGGCTCCGTCATGTCCGGCACGCTTCGGGGTGTGACCTTCGCCGCTTGGGCCCCAGGGGCTGGGCAGCCTGGTTACCCACAAGTAGCATGGGGGAAGCAAGCGCACGCTTAGGCGTGTGCCGCAGCAGTGCCATCCCGCACCCTGGAGGAGAGCCATCGTGCCTCGTACCGTCAGGGACGTCGTCTTCGTCGACGGCGTCCGCACCCCGTTCGGCAAGGCGGGCCCGAAGGGCATCTACCACGAGACCCGCGCCGACGATCTCGTCGTCAAGGCCATCCGGGAGCTGCTGCGCCGCAACCCCGGCCTCGACCCCGCGCAGATCGACGAGGTCGCCATCGCCGCGACCACGCAGATCGGTGACCAGGGTCTGACCCTCGGCCGCACGGCGGGCATCCTCGCCGGACTGCCGCAGTCGGTGCCGGGCTACTCCATCGACCGCATGTGTGCCGGTGCGCTCACGGCCGTGACGAGTGTCGCCGGTTCGATCGCCTTCGGCGCGTACGACGCCGTCATCGCCGGTGGCGTCGAGCACATGGGCCGCCACCCCATGGGTGAGGGCGTCGACCCGAACCCGCGCTTCGTGTCGGAGAAGCTCGTCGACGAGTCCGCCCTCTTCATGGGCATGACCGCCGAGAACCTGCACGACCGCTACCCGAGCATCACCAAGCAGCGCGCCGACGAGTACGCCGTGCGCTCGCAGGAGAAGGCCGCCAAGGCGTACGCCGACGGCAAGATCCAGCAGGACCTGGTGCCGATCTCGGTCCGCCGCACCGACGCCTCCACCGGTGAGACCGGCTGGGGCCTGGTCACCGCCGACGAGCCGATGCGCCCGGGCACCACCCTGGAGTCGCTGGCCAACCTGAAGACGCCGTTCCGCGTCCACGGCAACGTCACCGCGGGCAACGCGGCCGGTCTCAACGACGGCGCCACCGCCTCGATCATCGCCTCCGAGGACTTCGCCCGCGAGAACGACCTCCCGGTGAAGATGCGCCTCGTCTCGTACGCCTTCGCCGGCGTCGAGCCCGAGGTCATGGGCTACGGCCCGATCCCGGCGACCGAGAAGGCCCTCGCGAAGGCCGGTCTGTCCATCGAGGACATCGACCTCTTCGAGATCAACGAGGCCTTCGCGGTCCAGGTCCTCGCCTTCCTGGAGCACTACGGCATCGCCGACGACGACGCCCGCGTCAACCAGTACGGCGGCGCCATCGCCTACGGTCACCCGCTCGCCTCCTCCGGCGTCCGTCTGATGACGCAGCTGGCCCGCCAGTTCGAGGAGAACCCGCAGGTCCGCTACGGCCTCAACACGATGTGCGTCGGCTTCGGCATGGGCGCCACGGTCATCTGGGAAAACCCCCACTGGGAGGGCAAGTGAGCACCACCGCCGAGCTTCTGAAGGGCGCCGCGGAGCTCTTCCCCGACGAGGTCGTCACGAGCGCCCACGTACGGCACTTCGAACTGCCCGCGGGTGCGGGCCGGTTCGCCCTGATCACGCTGGACAACGGCTTCGACCACACCAAGCCGACCACCTTCGGCCCGCAGTCGCTCGCCAACCTGAACACGGCGATCGACCAGGTCGAGGCCGAGGCCGCGAACGGTGAGATCACCGGCGTCGGCATCACCGGCAAGCCGTTCATCTTCGCCGTCGGCGCCGACCTCAAGGGCGTCGAGCTCCTGAAGAAGCACGACGAGGCGCTCGCCATCGGCAAGGGCGGCCACGACGTCTTCAAGCGGCTGTCCGCGCTCGCCGTCCCGACCTTCGCGTACTACAACGGCGCGGCCATGGGCGGCGGCGTCGAGGTCGGTCTCCACTGCACCTACCGCACCGTGTCGAAGGCCCTGCCGGCCTTCTCGCTGCCCGAGGTCTTCCTCGGTCTGGTGCCCGGCTGGGGCGGCTGCGCCATCCTGCCGAACCTGATCGGTGCCGAGAAGGCCGTCTCGGTCATCATCGAGAACTCGCTGAACCAGAACCGTCAGCTCAAGGGCAAGCAGGTCTTCGAGCTCGGCATCGCCGACGCGCTGTTCGAGGGCGCCGACTTCCTGGAGCAGTCGCTCATCTGGACGGCGTCCGTCCTCAACGGCTCCGTGACCGTCGAGCGCCCCGCGATCGACCGCGGCGAGGCCTGGGACCAGGCCGTCGCCAAGGGCCGTCTCGTGGCCGACTCCAAGGTCCACGGCGCCGCGCCGGCCGCCTACCGCGCCCTCGACATCATCGAGGCCGCCAAGGACGGCGACCTGCAGAAGGGCTTCGACGCCGAGGACCAGGCCCTCGCGGACCTGATCATGGGCGGCGAGCTCCGCTCCGGCATCTACGCCTTCAACCTGGTGCAGAAGCGCGGCAAGCGCCCCGCCGGCGCCCCGGACAAGTCGCTGGCCCGCCCGGTCACCAAGGTCGGTGTCGTCGGCGCCGGTCTGATGGCCTCCCAGCTCGCCCTGCTCTTCCTGCGCCGCCTCGAGGTGCCGGTCGTCCTGACCGACATCGACCAGGAGCGCGTCGACAAGGGTGTGGGCTACGTCCACGCCGAGATCGAGAAGCTGCTCGGCAAGGGCCGCATCAACCAGGACAAGGCCAACCGTCTCAAGGGCCTGGTCTCCGGCGTCCTGGACAAGGCCGAGGGCTTCGCGGACGCGGACTTCATCATCGAGGCCGTGTTCGAGGAGATGTCCGTCAAGCAGAAGGTGTTCGCGGAGGTCGAGGCGGTCGCCCCGGCGCACGCGATCCTCGCCACCAACACCTCCTCGCTCTCGGTGTCGGAGATGGCCTCCAAGCTCCAGCACCCGGAGCGCGTGGTCGGCTTCCACTTCTTCAACCCGGTCGCGATCCTCCCGCTCCTGGAGATCGTCCGCGGCGAGCAGACGGACGACGCCTCGCTGGCCACCGCCTTCGGTGTCGCCAAGAAGCTGAAGAAGACCGCGGTCCTCACCAAGGACGCCCCGGCGTTCGTCGTGAACCGCATCCTGACCCGCTTCATGGGCGAGATCCAGAACGTCATCGACGAGGGCACGTCGGTCGAGACCGCCGAGAAGGCGATCGAGCCCCTCGGCCTGCCGATGTCGCCGCTGGTCCTCCTGGAGCTCGTCGGCCCGGCCATCGGTCTGCACGTCTCCGAGACCCTGAACCGCGCCTTCCCGGAGCGCTTCACCGTCTCGCCGAACCTCAAGCGCGTCGTCGAGGCCGGCAAGCGCGGCTTCTACGTCTACAACGCCGAGAACGGCTTCAAGCCGGAGCTCGACCCCGAGGTCGCCGCCCTCCTCGTCCAGGGCGAGTCCGTCCTGACGGAGGAGCAGGTCCGCGACCGCGTCCTGGACGCGGTGGCGCAGGAGATCGGCCTGATGCTGGAGGAGGGTGTCGTCGCCGAGGCGCAGGACATCGACCTCTGCCTGATCACCGGCGCGGGCTGGCCCTTCCACCTGGGCGGCATCACGCCGTACCTGGACCGTGAGGGCGTCTCCGAGCGCGTCAACGGCAAGCCTTTCCTCGCGCAGGGCGTGGCGAGCGTCCCGGCGTAACAACCGGCCTCGCGCCCCCGGGCGTACGTGAACGGCCCCGGCACCTTCTCCAGGTGCCGGGGCCGTTCGCGTCGTCCGGGGGCGGTCGTCACCCCCCTATCGGGCGCCAGCTCTCCAGGAGCAGCCCCTCCGCCCCGGCCTTCTGCCGGGTGGTGATCAGGTTCCTGTCGCCGACCAGGGCCGTCACGACCAGCCGTCCGTCGAGCCCGCGGGTGAGGACGGCGGAGAGCTCGCCGTGCGCCGCTCCCCCGGTCTCGGACCACTCGATGCCCTGCTTCTCCTGCTCGCTCGGGTAGGCGGCGAGGGCGAGCCGGCCGTCGGCGGACCGCTGGGCGAGGACCGTGCAGTCGAAGCCGTCGATGAGACATCGGGTGGCGGCGAGCCGCCCGGTGCCCACGGCCGGACCGAGGACGGTCGGCTCCAGTTCGCGCTCCGGCGACCAGGCCCGGACCTGGCCCTCCTGGTCGAGGTAGAAGAGCGTCACGTGCCCCGAGGGGCCCGTGGTGGCCGCCAGGGTGCCCATGGTCACCGAGGCCGGGAGCAGGTCCTCGCGGATCGGCTTGGCCCCGGCCTCGCGCTGTACGTAGCGGGCGAGACCGGTGGCGTGCGAGCTGTACAGCTCGACGAGGCCGGAGCCGTTGGTGACGGCGACCGGCAGGGGATCCGTCCGGGAGCCGTGCAGGTCCCACCAGGGGTGCCAGCCGCCGGCGTCCTTCTGGGCCCGGACGCTCAGACCGCCGCCGCCGTTCCGTACGAAGACGTAGGCGCGGCCCTGGGCGTCCACCGCGACGGCCGGGTAGCCGTACCGCGGCCCCTTGCCGTTGGAGTGGCCGATCGAGCGCCAGGCGACCGCGGGGCGGCCCGTCTGGAACTGGACGCTGTGCACCAGCTCGACGTGGTCCTCGCCGCTGTTCGTGGGGCGCAGACCGACGAGGTGGACGTAGCGGTCGGCGCCCTGGCCGACCGAGAGGACGGGGGTCAGACCGTCGCCGCCGAGCGAGACGGGTCCGCTCCAGCTCCCGTCCGGCTCCTCGGTCCAGCGCACCACCTCTCCGTCCCGGGGGAGGTAGGCGCTGAACCGGCCCTCCTCCCCTCTGGTCAGCCACGCGCCCTGGAGCTCGGGAGCGGCGGAGGAACGGTCGGCGGGGGCCTGGGATCGATTAGCCATGGGGGGATCCAGCACTCCGGTCGTCGGAAGGAGTTCGGGCACGAAACGACTGTAGTCGCCCTGCCGAACGGTCCCTTCCGCGCCTGCGGTATCACCGCCTTACGGCCCGCTCAGTACTTCGCGCCCTGGCCCTCCTGCCCGAGCCGGCTGTGACTGCGTCCGTACAGGAAGTACACGACGATGCCGATCAGCATCCAGACCGCGAAGCGGAACCAGGTCTCGCCGGGCAGGTTGAGCATCAGCCAGAGCGAGGCGGCGATGGAGAGGATCGGCAGCGCGGGCACCCAGGGGGTGCGGAAGGCGCGGGGCAGGTCGGGGCGGGTGCGGCGGAGCACGATGACGCCGAACGCGACGACGACGAAGGCGAAGAGGGTGCCGATGTTCACCAGGGTCGCGAGTTCGTTGATGCTGGTGAAGCCGGCGACGATGGCGATGATCACACCGAGCAGGATGGTCGGCCGGTACGGGGTCTTGAAGCGCGGGTGGGTCTTGGAGAAGAAGCGCGGCAGGAGGCCGTCGCGGCTCATCGCGAAGAACACCCGGGTCTGGCCGAGCAGCAGGATCAGACAGACCGTGGTCAGGCCGACGGCGGCGCCGAAGCTGATCACGCCCGCGTAGAAGGGATGCCCGGCGGCCTTGAAGGCGTCGGCGAGCGGGGCGCTCACGGACAGCTCCGTGTAGTGCTGCATACCGGTCACGACCAATGCCACGGCCACGTAGAGCACGGTGCAGATGAAGAGCGAGCCGAGGATGCCGCGGGGCATGTCACGCTGGGGCAGCTTGGTCTCCTCGGCGGCGGTGGCCACCACGTCGAAGCCGATGAAGGCGAAGAAGACGACCGAGGCGGCGGTGAAGATGCCCATGACGCCGAAGTTGGTCGGCTCGTACCCGAAGAGGAGCTGCACGAGCGGGGAGTCCCAGTTGGAACCGCCGCCCTCGGGGGTGACGGCCGGCGGGATGAAGGGGTCGTAGTTGTCGCCGACGATGAAGAACAGACCGGCGACGATCACGATCATCACCACGGTCACCTTGATCGCCACGACGAGCGCGGTGATCCGGGCGGAGAGCTTCATGCCGAGGACGAGGACCACGGTCAGCACCAGGACCAGGATGAAGGCCAGGATGTCGAAGGTGCCGCCCGGCACGTCCGGCCCCTGGAGGGCCGCGGGTAGGTGCCAGTCGATGTTGTCCATGAGCGAGCGGACGTAGCCCGACCAGCCGACGGCGACCACCGCCGTGCCCAGGGCGAACTCCAGGACGAGGTCCCAGCCGATGATCCAGGCGGGCAGCTCGCCGATCGAGGCGTACGCGAAGGTGTACGCCGATCCCGCCACCGGCACCGTCGAGGCGAACTCGGCGTAGCACAGGGCGGCGAGGGCGCACACGATGCCCGCGGCGACGAAGGCGAGGGCGGTGGCCGGGCCCGCGTTCTCCTTGGCGACCTTGCCGGTCAGGACGAAGATGCCGGTGCCGATGATGACGCCGACGCCGAACACCATCAGATCCCATGCGGACAGGGATTTCTTGAGTGCGTGCTCCGGTTCCTCCGTGTCGCGGATCGACTGCTCGACCGTCTTGGTCCGGAAGACGCCGTTGTTGGCGCGTGGCTGCTGGTCCGTACTCACTCGTCGTACCTCCCTGCCATGGGGCTGCCCGCCCTGTGGTCAGAATGCACGCGAAAGGGCCGATCGGCACTCCGAAGAGTGAACCGATCGGCCCCTGGGTGACGCGGGGTGACGGTGACCGTCAGTCGCGGGCGGGCTCCACGGCCTGCGCGCTGCTCTCGAACCTGCCGTCGAGGCGCGAGACCAGACCGGTGACCTGCCGGGCGATGTCCGGGGCGGTCAGGCCGATCTCGGCCAGGACCTCGCCGCGGGAGGCGTGGTCCAGGAAGCGCGGCGGGATGCCGAAGTCACGCAGCGGCACGTCCACGCCTGCGTCGCGGAGCGCCTGGGCGACGGCCGAGCCGACGCCGCCGACGCGGCTGTTGTCCTCGACGGTGACGACGACCCGGTGACGCTCGGCCAGTGGGGCGAGGGCCTCGTCGACGGGCTTGACCCAACGGGGGTCGACGACCGTGGTGGAGATGCCGTGCCGGTCGAGCAGGTCGGCGATCTCCAGGCACATCGGGGCGAGCGCCCCGACGGAGACCAGGAGGACGTCCGGCCGGTCGGAGCCGGGCTCGCGGAGAACGTCCATGCCGCCGACGCGGCGCAGGGCGGGTACGGCGGGGCCGACCGCGCCCTTGGAGAAGCGGACCACGGTGGGGGCGTCGGTGACCTCGACGGCCTCGCGCAGCTGGGCGCGGACCTGGTCGGCGTCGCGCGGGGCGGCGAGCCGCAGGCCGGGGACGACCTGGAGGATCGACATGTCCCACATGCCGTTGTGGGAGGCGCCGTCGGTGCCGGTGACGCCGGCCCGGTCCAGGACGAAGGTGACGCCGCACTTGTGCAGGGCCACGTCCATCAGGACCTGGTCGAAGGCGCGGTTGAGGAAGGTCGCGTAGACCGCGAAGACCGGGTGCAGACCGCCGGTGGCGAGGCCGGCGGCGGAGACCGCGGCGTGCTGCTCGGCGATGCCGACGTCGAAGACCCGCTCGGGGAAGGCCTTGGCGAACTTGTCGAGACCGACCGGCTGGAGCATGGCCGCGGTGATGGCGACGATGTCCGCGCGCTCCTTGCCGAGCGCGACCATCTCCTCGGCGAAGACGCCGGTCCAGTCGGCGCCGGAGGAGGCGATGGGCAGACCCGTGTCGGGGTGGATCTTGCCGACGGCGTGGAAGCGGTCGGCCTCGTCCTGGAGGGCCGGCTGGTAGCCGCGGCCCTTCTCGGTGAGGCAGTGGACGATCACGGGGCCGCCGAAGCGCTTGGCGCGCGTCAGGGCGGACTCCAGGGCCTCGATGTCGTGGCCGTCGATGGGGCCGACGTACTTGAGGCCGAGGTCCTCGAACATGCCCTGGGGGGCGATGAAGTCCTTGAGGCCCTTCTTGGCCCCGTGCAGGGTCTCGTAGAGCGGCTTCCCGACGACGGGGGTGCGCTCCAGGATGTCCTTGCCGCGGGCGAGGAAGCGCTCGTAGCCGTCGGTGGTGCGCAGGGTCGCCAGGTGGTTGGCGAGGCCGCCGATGGTGGGCGCGTAGGAGCGCTCGTTGTCGTTGACGACGATGACGAGCGGGCGGTCCTTGGCGGCGGCGATGTTGTTCAGCGCCTCCCAGGCCATGCCGCCCGTGAGGGCCCCGTCGCCGATGACGGCGACGACGTGGTCGTCCTTCCTGAGGACCTCGTTGGCCTTGGCGAGGCCGTCGGCCCAGCCGAGGACCGTGGAGGCGTGCGAGTTCTCGATGACGTCGTGCTCGGACTCGGCCTGAGAGGGGTAGCCCGAGAGGCCGCCCTTCATCTTGAGCTTCGAGAAGTCCTGGCGGCCCGTGAGCAGCTTGTGGACGTAGCTCTGGTGGCCGGTGTCCCAGAGGACCTTGTCCTTCGGGGAGTCGAACACGCGGTGCAGGGCGATGGTCAGCTCGACCACGCCGAGGTTGGGCCCGAGGTGCCCGCCGGTCTTGGAGACGGCGTCCACGAGGAACGTCCTGATCTCGTCGGCCAGCTGATCCAGCTGTTCCGGGGAGAGCCGGTCCAGATCTCGCGGTCCCCTGATACGGGTCAGCAGAGCCACCCGTGCCTCCTTGCGTTTGAGCTGGTCGAGCTTGCCGATTTGTCGAGTCTAATGTTCCGTCTTGGATCGTGGGCATCGGGCCGGGGGGTGACGCGTCACCCCCACGGTCTACATGTCGCTGATCTGTACGGCTTCGCGCGCTGATCCGTACGGCTCCCCGAGGGTCGGGGTACTGCTCCGGACGCAGCAGTGCCCGGCGCCGGTTTCACGGCGCCGGGCGGTGTGGCGAGCGTTACGCGCGCGGGACGGGGTCCCTAGGCGCGTCCCGCCGTCTTCTGCGTCTTGCGGGAGACCGAGTCGATGATCACGGCGATGAGCAGGACCGCTCCGGTGATCATGTACTGGATCGCGTTCGAGGACAGGTTCATCTGGTTGAGGCCCTGGACGATCGACTGGATGACCAGGATGCCGAGGAGCGCCGACCAGACCTTGCCGCGTCCGCCGAACAGGGACGTGCCGCCGATGACCGCCGCGGCGATGCACATCATCAGCTGGTTGCCGCCGCCGAGGGAGCGGTCGGCGCCGCCGGTCGCGGAGGCGAGGAACAGACCGCCGATCGCGCCCATCGTGCCGGAGATCATGAACACCGAGATCCGGATCCACGAGACGTTGATGCCGGCGCGGCGGGCGGCCTCGATGCCGCCGCCGACGGCGAAGACCTGACGGCCGTAGGTGGTGCGGCGCAGCACGAAGTCGGTGACGAGCAGGATGACCAGGAAGATCACCAGGGAGAGCGGCAGGCCCTGCTCCTGGTTGAAGCCGTAGGCGGCGACGAGGACCAGGACCGCGAGGACTGCGGTGCGCAGGATGATCTCGCTCTGCGGGCGGTGCGGCAGGTCGGCGGCCTTGCGGCGGCGGGAGTCGCGCAGCTGGGCGAGGTAGAACGCGGCGACGACGGCCACGGCGAGGCCGTAGGCGGCGGCGACGTCGGAGAAGTAGTACTTGGTGAGGTCGGCGACGAAGCTGCCGATCGGGGTGGGGATGGTGGACTTGTCGCCCATCACCCAGGTCTGGAGACCGGCCCAGCCGAGGAAGCCCGCGAGGGTGACGACGAAGGCGGGCACGCCGATCTTGGCGAAGACCAGGCCGTGGAAGGCGCCCAGCAGGGTGCCGGAGAGGATGCCGAGGAGGATCGCGAGGCCGTCCGGCATGTCGGTGCCGAGGACGCCCCAGACCGAGCCGGCCAGACCGGCCACGGAGCCGACGGCGAGGTCGATCTCGCCGAGCAGCAGCACGAAGACGATGCCGACGGCCATGATGCCGGGGCCGACCGCGTACAGCGTGATCTGGTCGAGGTTGTACGAGGTGATGAAGTTGCCGGTGAGCGCCTGGAAGACGATGCCGATGACGATCAGGCCGACGACGACGGGCAGCGAGCCGATCTCACCGGAGCGGATCTTGCGCTTGAACTCCTCGACGTACCCCTTGAAGCCCTGCTCGCGCACGAGGAGGCGGGGGTCTACGGCGGGGATCGCGGCGGCGGCCGGGGCCTCGGTCACCGGGGCCGTCTCGTCGGGGGTACGGGGCTCGGGCACCGCTGCCTCTTCGCTCGCGGTGGGAGGGGTGTTGCTCACTTCGCTACCTCCGCGTTGCGGGCCTGACGGCGGGTCACGGCGTTGTCCGTGGCACCGGTGATCGCGGCGATGATCTCTTCGTGCGTGGTGGTGGCGACCGGGAAGGTGCCGTTGTTGCGGCCCAGGCGCAGGACGGCCACGGTGTCGGCGACGGCCTTCACATCGGCCATGTTGTGGCTGATGAGGATGACGCCGAGGCCCTGCTCGCGCAGCCGCTCGACCAGGTCGAGGACCTGGGCGGTCTGCTCGACGCCGAGGGCGGCGGTCGGCTCGTCGAGGATCACGATCTTGGGGTCGCCGACCAGGGCGCGCGCGATGGCGACGACCTGGCGCTGACCGCCGGAGAGCGCGGCGACGGGGATGCGCACGCTGGGGATGCGGATCGAGAGCGTGGAGAGCAGGTCCTTGGCCCGCTTCTCCATGGCGACCTCGTCGAGGACGCCGCCCTTCTTGATCTCGCGGCCGAGGAACAGGTTGGCCACGACGTCGAGGTTGTCGCAGAGCGCGAGGTCCTGGTAGACGGTCGCGACACCGAGGTTCTGGGAGTCGTGCGGGCGCTGGATCTCGACCTGCTCGCCCTCCCACTCGATGACGCCCTCGTCGATCGGGTGGACACCGGCGATCGTCTTGACCAGCGTGGACTTGCCCGCTCCGTTGTCGCCGACGAGCGCGACGACCTCTCCTGCGTGGACTTCGAGATCGACACCGGAGAGGACCTGAACCGCTCCGAACCGCTTGAAGATCCCGCGCAACGCCAGCACGGGCGCCTGCGTCTGGGACACGTGAACCAACTCCTTCGCCGCCCGCGGGCGGCGGCATGTCGCGCCGCCGGTGCAGCGCCAAAGTTCGAGGGGGGGCTGAGCTCGTCCGGCCCCCGGACCGACAGCGGGGTCTGGGTCGGCCGGGGGCCGGACGGGCAGGGGGACGGATCGTGTCGACGGGCACCGGTCGGGCGGCGGGGGAATCACCCTCCGGCGGGGGATCCACCCCTCTGACGGGGTTTCACCCTCGGCGGGCTCCTCACCCCGTGTCCGGGGCTTCAGCCTCTGTACGCGGGCCGGTGTCGGGATCCGTGACGCCGGGCCCTCAGGGGGCCCGACGGGCTCGGCTCAGGGCTTACTTGATGCCCAGTTCCGTGCACTTGGCGGCCAGGTCCGAGGTGCAGAGGTCGGCGGCCTTGTAGATGCCGTCCTTGATCACCGTGGTCTGGATGTTGGTCTTGTCGACGACGACCGGCGGGAACAGCGTCGACGGCACACCGTCGGTCGCGCCCTGGGCGCCGAGCTCCTTGCCCTGGAGCAGGTTCACCGCGAACTTGGCGGCCTCGGGGGCCAGCTGGAGCGGCGACTTGTAGATGGTGAAGGTCTGCGAGCCGGCGATGATGCGCTGGATGCCCGCGACCTCGGCGTCCTGGCCACCGACCGGGATGCCCTTGATGCCGGCGTTCTCGAGGGAGGTGATGACGCCGCCGGCCATGCCGTCGTTGGCCGAGTAGACCGCGCCGATCTTGTCCTTGCCGACCGAGGAGATCGCGGCGGACATCTTCTCGCCGGCGACCTTCGGGTCCCACTCGCCGGAGGCCTCGTAGGCGATCTTGCCGACCTTGCCGTCGAGGGCGGTGTGGGCGCCCTTCTTGAAGAGACCGGCGTTCGGGTCCTTCTCGTCGCCGTTGATCATCACGACGTTGGCGGAGGCGGCCTTGGCGCCGAGGGCGGCGAGGAGCGCCTGGCCCTGGAGCTCGCCGACCTTGTTGTTGTCGTGGCTGACGTAGGCGTCGGCGCCCTTGACGGCACGGTCGTACGCGACGACCTTGACGCCCTTGGCCTTGGCCTCGGTGACCCAGCCCTCGGCCTTGGTGGCGTCGACCGGGTCGAGCGCGATGACCTTGATGCCGTCGGCGATCAGCTGATCGAACTGCTGCTTCTGCTTGACGACGTCGGAGACCGCGTTGTTGTACACGACCTCGCAGTCGCCGCACGCGGCCTTGACGGCCTTCTCGAACTGGGGCTTGTCCAGAGCCTCGTAGCGCGAGGTCTTGTTCTCCGGAAGGAGCAGGCCGATCTTGGTCGAGCTGCCCTTGTCACCGCTGTCGTCGCCGCCGGCCTGGCCACAGGCGGCGAGCGAGAGGGCCATCGACACCGCGGCCGTGGCTATGACGGCGCGACGCGTCACTGCGTTCATTGGGGTTGCCTCCCTGACGAGGCCGCGACGTTGCGGCCGAGGTGGCACGAAGTCAACTCGGCCGTCACACCGACGTCAAGAAGTAAATCCTTAACGAGATGACAACGGTGGTGTTCGTTATCTAAGTGAACGCAAGGCGTGAGGTCGGAGCAGCCGCCGGCAGGGCACTCTCCAACAGGGTCGAATCGCCCATTTCGCTCAGCACGAGGGCCAGTGCGCCGAGCACCTCCGCGCGGCCCCCCAGGGCCCCCTGGGCCAGCGAGAGCTGCCGGGCGGCACTGGGGATCGCATACCGCGAGACGGAGTCCCTGATGGGCGCCAGGACCAGCTCCCCGGCCTCCGCCAGGTCGCCGCCGAGCACCACCCGGCTCGGGTTCAGAAGATTGCAGAGGTTGGCGATGCCGCTGCCGATGTGCCGCCCCACGTCGGCGATCACCCGGCGGCAGCCGGGGTCGCCCTCGCGGGCCAGCTGGACGACCCGTTCCATGGTCAGATCGGGGCCGTGGCTGGGCTGGAGCAGCGGCAGCACGTACCGGGCGGCCGTGAAGGTCTCCAGGCAGCCGCGGTTGCCGCAGCGGCAGACCGGGCCCGACTCGTCGAGCGTGATGTGCCCGATCTCCCCCGCGGTGCCGCCGGGGCCCCGGTAGACCCGCCCGTCGATGACGAGGCCGGCGCCGACGCCGCTCGCCACCTTGATGTACGCCAGGTCCTTGACGCCCCGCCCGCTGCCCCAGACGAGCTCGCCGAGCGCGCCGAGGTTGGCGTCGTTGTCGACGTGCACGGGGACGCCGAGGCGGCCGGAGAGCTCCTCGGCGGGGTTGATCCCGCTCCAGCCCGGCAGGATCGAGGTCGAGCCGAGGGTCCCGGAGGAGACGTCGATGGGGCCCGGCACACCGAGCCCGACGCCGATCACCTTGTCCGGACCGATCCCGGTGGCCAGGATCAGCCGCTTGACCAGCTGCTCCGCCCGGTCGAAGCCCTCCGCGGCGGAGGCGTCCACGTCGAGCGGCTCCGCCTCCTCCGCCAGCACCTGGTGGGCGAGGTTGCCGACGGCGACCCGGAGGTGGGTGTGGCCGAAGTCCACGCCGATCACGATGCCGGCGTCACCGGAGAGCGAGACGCTGCGGGCCCTGCGGCCGCCCGCCGAGGTGGGCGTGACGTCGACGGTGCCGCCGTCCTTCAGTTCCCGGACGATGTTGGAGACCGTCGCGGCGGACAGTCCCGTCGCCCGGGCGATCTCCGCCTGGGTGAGCGAGCCGGCCATGCGCACCGCCCGGACGACCCGTTCGAGATTGGCCCTGTGCAGAGACGTCTGCGACCCCGGAGTCTCCATCGACTCACTCACTCCCACCGTTTTCTCCAACATGTGAACTCTAAGGGGACGCTTTCGGCTTGCTCCCCGTCAAGACCTTGAGTGGCGGAGGGTCTGTGTCACACGACGCGCGGGGCCCCCGGCGCGGGTGCGCCGGGGGCCCTGGGGACCGCGGGATCGGGGTTACTTCACGGCGCCGGCGGTGAGACCGGCCACCACCTGCCGCTGGAAGATGATGTAGGCGGCGAGCACCGGGAGCATCGCCATCACCAGACCGGCGAAAAGGCCTGACCAGTCGCCCTTGTAGCCCTGGCTCGTGGCGAGCTGGACGAGGCCCTGGGAGAGCACCTTCTGGTCCTGCTCGGTGTTGAGCACCGTGGGCAGCAGGTACTGGTTCCACTGACCGAGGAAGTTGAAGATGCCGACGCTGATGAGGCCCGGCTTCGCCATCGGCAGCATCACCTGGAAGAAGGTCCTGGTGTGCGACGCGCCGTCCACGAAGGCCGCTTCCGCCACCGAGGTCGGCAGGGTGCGGAAGAAGGCCGTGAGGAAGAAGACGGTGAAGGGCAGCGAGTACGCGATGTAGACGAGGATCAGGCCGTGCGGGGTGTTGAGCAGGGCCATGTTCTGCATGACGTAGAAGAGCGGCACCAGCGCCAGGATGATCGGGAAGCTCATCCCTCCGATGAAGAGGAAGTAGATGAAGCGGTTCCCGGGGAAGTCGAAGCGGGCCAGCACGTACGCCGCCATCGAGCCGAAGAGCAGCGTGCCGATGAGGGAACCGCCGACGACCACGATCGTGTTCATGAAGTAGTCGCTCATGTGTGCCTGGGACCAGGCGCGCGACCAGTTCTCGAAGTGCAGGGTGTCGGGCAGCGACCACGGGGAGGTGAAGATCGCCCGGTCGGTCTTGAAGGAGGTCATGACCGCCCAGAGCAGCGGCATGACGACCATGATCGCCCAGATGATCAGGACGCCGTGCGAGAAGACGTTGAGGACCGCGCCCTCGCTCTTGGACTCCTTGCGGGGCTTGGCCGCCACCGTCTTGGTGACCACCGGTCCCGAGCCCCCCGAGGGGCCCGGGGTCTCGACGCCGGGGGTGGCAGTGTCGGTCGTCTTCATCAGAACTCCAGCCGCTCGCGCCGGCCCAGCTTCATCACGATGGCCGCGAAGGCCAGGGTGACGAGAAGGAGCGCGACACCGATGGTCGTTGCGTAGGCGGCCTGACCGTCCCGGAACGCCTTCTGGTACACGTACAGCGGAAGGACGACGGTGGAGTAGTCGGGCCCGCCGCCGTTGGGGCCGACGGTCATGATCTGGACGACGGCGAAGGACTCCGCGCCGAGCGCCAGGATGCCCATGTAGATCCAGCCGGACTGCACGGTGTCCCAGAGCAGCGGCAGGGTGATCTTGAAGAAGGTCGTGAAGCGGTTGGCGCCGTCGAGCAGCGCCGCCTCGTAGAAGTCCCTCGGAATGGACGCCATGCCGGCCGAGAAGAGGACGACGAAGAAGCCGACCGTGGACCAGACGAGAACCGCCATCACGCAGATGAGGGCGAGTTTCGGATCGCCCAGCCAGTCCGGCTGAATACTGCCGAGGCCCACGAGCTTCAGAGCGGAATTGATGGCTCCGCTATTCGGGTTGTAGGCGAACTGGAAGAGCAGCGCGACGATGGCGATCGACAGCACCTGCGGGAAGAAGTACACGATCTTGTAGAAGGCCGATCCGCGCACGCCGGCGATGGCCGCCCCGCGACGGCGCCGGCCGCCGACATTGAGCATGAACGCGAAGAACAGCGCGAGCCCGACGGTCACCAGCGGCAGCACCACCGCGAGGGTCAGACTGTGCTGGAGCGATTTCCAGAAGATCTCGTCGTCCAGCATTCTGCTGTAGTTGTCGAACCCGACGAACCCGAATTCGGGACTCAGTCCGCTCCAGTCCGTGAGCGAGTAGTAGATGGACTGGATGAAAGGCCAGATGACGAAGAGCGCGTAGAGCGCGAGGGGTGCCGCCAGGAACCCCACGATGAAACGGTACTTGCCGTGCTGCATTCCTACCGACCCCGATCTTCCCGCGGAGGCGCGCCGCGGGTGCCGCGCGCGAAGGGGCCGGGGCCCGCTCCCGGTCGGCGGGAAGGGGCCCCGGCACTGCTCACTGGTGCTTGTAGTGCTTGATCGAGGAGTCCTTGGCCGCCTCGTCGGCGAACTTCTGGATCTTCTTGATCGTCTCGGCCGGGGTCGCGCGGCCGGCCATCATCTCGCCGATGCCCGCGACACCGATCTTCTCCTTCTGGAGGGCGACGTACCAGTCCTGGAGGCGCGGGTTGACGACGTTCTCGCCCGCCTTCTTCAGGGCCGCGACCCCGGACTTGAGGCCCGGCGTCAGCTCGATGCCGTCGGTGCCGCCGTTGAAGGCGGAGAGGGACTTCACGGACTGCGTGAAGTTCTTGGACGAGGCCTCGCTGAGCATGATGCGCAGCTGCTCCATGCCGCCCTCGGGGTTGGCCGCCTTGGCCGGGACGATGAACGGCTCGCCGCCGGAGGCCCACATGGTGCCGAAGGGCATCTTGTCGGAGGCGTCGATGCCGCTCGGGGCGGAGACGGCCAGGTCGAAGTCGGCCGGCATGGTCTTCGCCGCCTCGTTCTCGACCCAGGAGCCGTTCGGGATGAACAGCGCCTTGCCCTCGGTCCAGGCGGTCTGCGACTGGATGTGGTCGAGGCCGGGGGTGCCCTTGAGGATGTAGCCCTTCCGGACGAGCTCGTAGTAGGCCTCGAAACAGGTCTTGACCGCGGCGTGCTCCCAGGCCTTCGGCTCCAGGTTGTCGATGGCGTCCAGGACCTCGCGGCCGCCGACCTTGCCGATCATCGGGTAGAGCGAGAAGGGGAGGTAGTACGGGTGCTTGCCCGCGTACGTCCAGCCCGCGATGCCCTTCTTCTTGGCCTTCTCGCAGACGGCCAGCATCTCGTCCCAGGTCTCGGGGTACTTCGCGTCGAGCGAGTCGAGCAGCTTCTGGGAGTACCAGACGCCGTAGACGGTGTACGCGTAGTAGAGGATCCAGACCGGGGCGCCGTCGAACTGGCCCATCTCGACGATGCCGGGCCGCAGGGTGTCGCGGACCTTCTTGTTCGGGTCGTCGACGGAGGCCGAGTCCAGGAGGGCGGTGAGGTCGGCCAGCTGCTTCTGGCCGACGAGGACGCCCATGTCCATCTGCTCGGCGCCGGAGTTGTCGATGAGGTCCGGCGGGTTGCCGCCGTTGAAGCGCGGCTGGAGCTCGGTGGTGATCTTCTGGGTGGGCGTGAACTTGACCTTGGCCTTGGGGTAATTCGTCTCGTAGACCTTGATCGCGTCCTTGGCGTACTGCTGTCCGAATCCGCCGTCGAAGAGGACGAAATCAAGCGGTGCCGACTCGTTCACCCCGAGCGGGTTCTTGTCGGACTTCGTGCCCTTCTCGACCTTCGCGTTTCCGTCGCCGCTGCTGCTCGCGCAGGCGGAGAGGAAGCCCATGGTCGGCACCGAAATCAGGCCGATCGCGGCAGAACGCTTGATCAGATCGCGACGGCCAAGGCCCTCATTGGTCTGAGCGGAGGTGGATCCCATGCTCAAGTCCTCGCCTTCATTCAGGACTCAGGCGGTGTACCGGTCGCCCGTACTCACTCGCCACAGGCGAAGGGCCCCGCCACCGCGGTCATTTGCAGCCGGGTCGTGCAGGCGTCGGGCCGTCGTGTGATGGAACCGACTGGCTGGACGCCGACAGGTATAGTCCACTTCCCTTCGCCTGAGCAAGATCGAAAGCAGGTTTCTACGGCCATCTTTCCCGAGTTGAGACCTCCGGGATAAGCACGCTGGATCTGCGGCGTTTCGTCCAACCACTCGTCCGTCAATGCCCTTGACAGTGCCTCAGACCTCCCCGTAGTGGGACACCTTGAGGGGTCGGTCCGGGGCGCGGCGGGGACGCGGGCGGGCAAAGCGGGCATACGGTCGGGATCGAAACAGTTGTGTCACAGACACCCGGAAAAGTAAGGATCCTGTGAGGGCGACCGGGGATCATAGGGGGACGCCGACCTCGACCATGCGTTCGATCGTCCGGCGGAATTCACTTGTCCCTCTCCCCTATGGAGTACTACGTGGCCAACTCTTCTGGCCTGAAGCGCTCGGGTCTCCTGTCCCGAGTCACGGTCGCCGCGATAACGGCCGCCCTGGTGGGCACCTCGACCGCCGCGGTCGCGGCGGAGCCGGGCCCGACGTTCAACCGCCCCGCGGCACAGCAGTCGGACCGCGTGTCCGCCGCCGCGGCCTCCGCCGCCTCCGCGCCCGCCCCGCTGAACAACCTCTACGGCGTGAACAGCGCCGGCACCGTCTGGGGCTACACCCCGGTCAGCGGCGGCGGCATCCAGCGTCTGGCCAGGGAGTCGGGCACCGGCTGGACGTCGTACAAGCACTTCAACCAGGCGGACGCGGACGGACGCCTGGAAGGCGACTGGTACCACTCCGACGGCTGGTACGCGGTCCGCAGCGACGGCCGGCTGAACTACACCGACGGCGGTCCCCTCCGCGACCTCGGCGGCGGCTGGAACATGTACAACAAGGTGCTCTCGGCCAGCAACACGGGCGGCGCCTCCCCCGACGACATCCTGGCCCGGGACAACTCCGGCGTGCTCTGGCACTACCTGGGCCTCGGCAACGCCGCGCTGAGCCAGCGCTACCGCGTCGGCGGCGGGTGGGACGCGTACACCCAGATCGCGGGCAAGGGCGACGTGACCGGCGACGGCCGCGCCGACCTGGTCGCCCGCGACCGCAGCGGCGTCCTGTGGCTCTACAAGGGCACCGGCGACTACCGCGCCCCGTTCTCCGCCCGCGCCCGTGTCGGCGGCGGCTGGAACATGTACAACTACCTGTTCTCCCCCGGCGACCTGACCGGCGACGGCCGCGCCGAGCTCGTCGCGCGCGACAGCCGCGGCGCGCTGTGGATGTACAAGGGCACGGGCCGCGCCTCCGTCCCGTACTCCGGCCGCGTGCAGATCGGCACGAACGGCTGGAACGGCTTCCGCGCGATGTTCTGATCGCCCCCGGCACAGCGAAAGGGCCCCGCTCCTCTTCCGAGGAGCGGGGCCCTTCCCGTACGACCGGATCCGGCGCTGGTGTCAGCCGCGGATCAGGTTGCGGAGCACGTACTGCATGATGCCGCCGTTGCGGTAGTAGTCCGCCTCACCGGGGGTGTCGATGCGGACGACCGCGTCGAACTCGACACCGGTGTCGGTGGTGACCTTGACCGTGCTCGGCGTGGTGCCCTCGTTCAGCTCCGTGACGCCCGCGATGGAGAAGGTCTCCTCGCCGGTCAGGCCGAGCGAGTCGGCCGACTGGCCGGCCGGGAACTGGAGCGGCAGGACGCCCATGCCGATGAGGTTCGAGCGGTGGATGCGCTCGTACGACTCGGTGATGACGGCCTTGACGCCGAGGAGCGCGGTGCCCTTGGCGGCCCAGTCGCGGGACGAGCCGGAGCCGTACTCCTTGCCGCCCAGGATGACCAGCGGGGTGCCGGCGGCCTGGTAGTTCTGCGAGGCGTCGTAGATGAACGACACCGGCGCGCCCTCGACGGTGAAGTCGCGGGTGAAGCCGCCCTCGGTGCCCGGCGCGATCTGGTTGCGCAGGCGGATGTTGGCGAAGGTGCCGCGGATCATGACCTCGTGGTTGCCACGGCGCGAGCCGTAGGAGTTGAAGTCACGACGCTCCACACCGTGCTCGGTGAGGTACTTGCCGGCCGGGGTGTCGGCCTTGATGGCGCCGGCCGGGGAGATGTGGTCGGTGGTGACCGAGTCGCCCAGCTTGGCCAGGACGCGGGCGCCGGTGATGTCGGTGACCGGCGTGGTCTCCATCGTCATGCCCTCGAAGTACGGGGGCTTCCGGACGTAGGTGGACTCGGTGTCCCACTCGAAGGTGTTGCCGGTCGGGATCGACAGCGCCTGCCACTGGGCGTCGCCCGCGAAGACGTCCTGGTAGGACTTGTTGAACATGTCCTCGCCGATGGCGTTGGCGACGACGTCGTTGACCTCGGCCTCCGTCGGCCAGATGTCGGCCAGGTAGACGGGCTTGCCGTCCTGGTCGACGCCGAGGGCGTCCTTGGTGATGTCCACCTTCATGGAACCCGCGAGGGCGTACGCGACGACCAGCGGCGGGGAGGCCAGGTAGTTCATCTTGACGTCGGGGTTGATGCGACCCTCGAAGTTGCGGTTGCCCGAGAGCACCGAGGTCACGGCCAGGTCGTGCTCGTTGACGGCCTTGGAGACCTCCTCCGGCAGCGGGCCGGAGTTGCCGATGCAGGTGGTGCAGCCGTAGCCGACGAGGTTGAAGCCGACCTTGTCGAGGTACGGGGTGAGACCCGCCTTGTCGAAGTAGTCGGTGACGACCTTCGAGCCCGGGGCGAGGGTGGTCTTGACCCACGGCTTGCGGGTCAGGCCCTTCTCGGTGGCCTTCTTCGCGACGAGCGCGGCCGCGACCATCACGTACGGGTTCGACGTGTTGGTGCAGGAGGTGATCGCGGCGACGGTGACGGCGCCGTGGTCGATCGTGTAGGTGGAGCCGTCGGGGGCGGTCACCTCGACCGGGTTCGACGGGACGCCGTTGGAGACGGCCGGGGCGTCGGAGGCCGGGAAGGACTCCTGGCCCGCCTCGTCGGCGGTGGAGACGTAGTTGCGCACGTCCTGGGCGAACTGCGCGGCGGCGTTCGCGAGGACGATGCGGTCCTGCGGGCGCTTCGGGCCGGCGATGGAGGGGACGACCGTGGAGAGGTCGAGCTCCAGCTTCTCGGAGAAGTCGGGCTCGGCGGCCGGGTCGAGCCAGAGGCCCTGCTCCTTGGCGTACGCCTCGACGAGCGCGACCTGCTGCGCGGAGCGGCCGGTCAGCTTGAGGTAGTTCAGGGTCTCGCCGTCGATCGGGAAGACGGCGGCGGTGGAGCCGAACTCCGGCGACATGTTGCCGATGGTGGCGCGGTTCGCGAGGGAGGTGGCGGCGACGCCCTCGCCGTAGAACTCGACGAACTTGCCGACGACGCCGTGCTTGCGCAGCATCTCGGTGATCGTGAGGACCAGGTCGGTGGCGGTGGTGCCGGCCGGGAGCTCGCCGGTCAGCTTGAAGCCGACGACGCGCGGGATGAGCATGGAGACCGGCTGGCCGAGCATCGCGGCCTCGGCCTCGATGCCGCCGACGCCCCAGCCGAGCACACCGAGGCCGTTGACCATGGTGGTGTGGGAGTCGGTGCCGACGAGGGTGTCGGGGTACGCCTGGCCGTTGCGGACCATGACCGTACGGGCCAGGTGCTCGATGTTCACCTGGTGGACGATGCCGGTGCCCGGGGGGACGACCTTGAAGTCGTCGAAGGCGGTCTGGCCCCAGCGCAGGAACTGGTAGCGCTCCTTGTTGCGGCCGTACTCCAGCTCGACGTTCTCCGCGAAGGCGGAGTTCGTGCCGAACTTGTCGGCGATGACGGAGTGGTCGATGACCATCTCGGCCGGGGAGAGCGGGTTGATCTTCGCCGGGTCGCCGCCGAGCGCCGCGACGGCCTCACGCATGGTGGCGAGGTCGACGACACAGGGAACGCCGGTGAAGTCCTGCATGATCACGCGGGCCGGCGTGAACTGGATCTCCTGGCTCGGCTGGGCCTGCGAGTCCCAGTCACCGAGGGCCCGGATGTGGTCGGCGGTGATGTTCGCGCCGTCCTCGGTGCGGAGCAGGTTCTCCAGGAGGACCTTCAGGCTGTAAGGGAGGCGCGCGGAGCCCTCGACCTTGTCCAGCTTGAAGATCTCGTACGACTCGTCGCCCACGCGCAGCGTGCTGCGGGCGTCGAAGCTGTTCGCCGACACGACAGTCTCCTTCATCAAAGTGCGCGTATTACCGCCATGCTGCCGCCACGACTCCCTCGCCGATCCGCTAAGGTAAGGCTTAGTTAGGCAAGCCTTACCGGGTGGGCGGCCGCGGTGCGCCGTAAGCAGTTATCTCGATGTCGAGATAACTCTAGTGCATCCCCGCTGCTCGGTCATGCCCGGCATGCCTGTGACGGCCGTCATCCTGACGGCCGTCCCGCGGGCGACCCCGGAGGCGCGGCGGGCGCGCCCGGCGGCACCGCGGCCCTCACCCGCCCGCCCGGCGGGTCGACGCGCGCGGACACAGCCGGGCCGGGACCGTGAGACCGCCCGGCGCGGGGGCGGGCAGGGCCGGGTCGAGCCGGGCCACCAGGGTCGTGATCGCCGTCTCCGCGATGGTCTCGGGCCGCAGCGTCACCGTGGTCACCGGCGGATCGGTCTCGGCGTAGGCCGGATCCTCGCTGGCGCAGACGAGGAGCAGATCGTCGGGGATCCGCAGGCCGTGGCGGGCCGCGGCGGCGAGGACCTGCCGGCCGCCGGGGTCGTACAGGGAGTGGACGGCATCGCAGGACCGGTCGGAGAACGCCCGGTCGAAGGCGTGGCCGGGCGCGTCCTCCGGGTCGAAGGTGATCACCGACGGCTCCCGGCCGTGCTCCCGGCACCATTCCCCGTACGCCCGGGTCACCGCTCCGGTGTAGTACTCGCGGCCGTACCCGGCGTGCAGGGCGATCCGGCGCGCGCCGGCGGCCGCCAGCCGGTCGAGGACCTCGCGGGTGGTCGCGGCGTGGTCGTTGTCGACCCAGACGTCGTCGGGGTGCGGGTCGGTGGGGCGGCCGTCGAAGACCACGGGGATGTCCCGGGCCCGCAGGGCGCGCAGCACCCGGTCGTCCTCGGGGCTGTCGAGCAGGAGCATGCCGTCGACGGTCAGGGTGTGCCACAGGGTCTCGCCGCCGCGCGCCGCGGGCAGGACCGTCAGCGCGTAGCCGAGGGCGTGCGCGGTGGCCGCGGCGGCGGTCAGCAGGCGGGAGAAGTAGGGGACCTCGAGGTAGTTCCAGGGCGCGCCCGCGTAGGTGGTGACGGCGAGGCCGAGCGTCCCGGTCCTGCTGAGGGGCGTCCGGCGCGAGCCGTAGCCGAGGGCCGCCGCCACCTCGCGGACCCGGCGCCGGGTGGACTCACCGAGCCGGCCCGTCCCGTTGAGGGCGTGGGACACGGTGGCGGTGGACACCTCCGCGGCACGGGCGATGTCGGTGAGGGTGGGCCCTGACATGCGCGCCATCGTACGGATTTCGCGGTCTCGGGAGGGTACTGGTTACGACGTTAATCAGCGAACGTCCGGCCACAGCCAATGTTTGGAGTGGTCATGACTTCTTCCCTGAGCCGGCGCACCGTCCTCGCCGCCGCCGGCGCGGCGGGTCTCGTCGGGGTCGCCGGGAGCCCCGCGGCGGCGGGCTCGCGCCCCCGGTCGGCCGCGCTGGTCGTGCACAACGCCCGGGTGTTCACCGGCCGGTCCGGCGGCCGACCCGTCGAGGCGGTGGCCGTCGGCCGCGACGGCCGGATCCTGGCGACCGGGCGGGGCGGCGAACTGCGCCGCCTCGTCGGCCGGGACACCGAGGTCGTCGACGCGCGCGGCGCGACCGTGATGAGCGGCATCCACGACGGTCACGTCCACCCCCTGGGCGCGGGCAGCCGCTCGCTGCGGCCCTCCCTCGAAGGGGCGGAGACGACACGGGAGGAGCTGCTCGCGATCCTGACCGGCTTCCTCAAGGACAGCCCGGGGCAGGAGCCGGACGGCTGGCTCGTGGTCGAGGACTGGAACCCGATCGGCCTGCTGCCGCAGGGCTCGCTCCCCCACCACTCGCTGCTCGACGCCCTGCCCACCCGCCGTCCGGTCGCCCTGGTCGGCGGCGACGGTCACAACATCTGGGTCAACGGCCGCGCGCTGGAGATCGCCGGCGTCACGGCCGCCACTCCGGACCCGGTGGGCGGGAAGATCGTGAAGGGCGCGGACGGCCGGCCGACCGGCGTCCTCAAGGACGACGCCCAGCCGCTGGTGACCCGGCACATCCCGGAGCCGAGCGAGGCCGAGCTGGTCGCGGCCTGCGCGCGGGTGCTCGCCCAGGCGGCGGCCTCGGGGGTCACCACGATGATGGACGCCCTGGTCGGGCGCGGGGAGCTGAGCACGTACCGGGCGCTCGCCGCGGCCGGGAAGCTGCCGCAGCGGATCGTCCCGGCGATCCGGCTCGACCCGGACCAGGCGAAGGACCCGGCGGCGGCGCTCGCGTACGCCCGGGGACTGCGCCGGGAGTTCGGCGACGTGCGGGGGCTGCGCTTCGGGATGATCAAGGTGTTCCTCGACGGGGTGATCGAGTACCCGGCGCAGACGGCGGCGCTCCTCGAACCGTATCTGGACGGTGAGGGACGTCCCACCACCAACCGGGGCGAACTGTATGTATCGGCCCTGGACTACGGACGGCTCTCGGCCGTCTTCAACCGGGCCGGCTGGCAGATGCACGCCCACGGCCTGGGCGACCGTGCCGTACGGACGGCGCTCGACGGGTACGCGTACGCCCGCCGCGCCACCGGGCTGCGCGACCCGCGCAACGCCGTCGCCCATCTCCAGCTGGTGGACCCGGTCGATCTGCGGCGCTTCGCCCAACTGGGCGTGGCGGCCTGCATGCAGCTGCAGTGGGCGTCAGCGGACACCTGGACGATGGAGGCGCTGCTGCCGTACATCGGGCCCGAGCGGCACCGGTGGATGTACCCGGCGCGCTCGCTCGAACGCCACGGCGCGGTGCTCTCGGGCGGCTCGGACTGGCCGGTGGACGCGCTCCAGGTGTGGAACCAGATCCGGACCGCGATCGACCGGCAGGGGGCGTACGGCCAGGGGCCTCTCCACCGCGACCTTGAGAGCCTGAGCCGCGCCTCGACGCTGCGGATGCACACGTACGGCACGGCCTGGCAGCTGCGGATGGACGGGGAGACCGGCACGATCCGGGAGGGACGGGCCGCCGATCTGCTGGTGCTCGACCGGGATGTCATGAGATGTCCGGTCGCGGACATCAGTGACACCGCGGTGCGGCTCACCCTGGTCGGGGGCCGCGTGGTCCACGACGCGGAGTCGGCCTCGGGCCGTTCGGCCTCCGCGGGGCTGGCCCGCGCGGCGTCCGCGCCGCGGCCCTCGACGTACGCGGCGGTGCACGGCGGCCGGCACCGGGCGTGCGGCTGCGCGGCGCACTGAGCTCCCGCACCCGCCCCCTCGCACCCGCCCGTACGGCCGCGGACGAATTGCCGCGGCCGTGCGGGCGGCCGACGATCGGGACATGTTCAGTGGCGCGCATGTGATTCTCTACACGCGGGACGCGGAGGCCGACCGGGCCTTCCTCAAGGACGTCGTGGGCTTCCCGCACGTGGACGCCGGGCGCGGCTGGCTCATCTTCAAGCTGCCCCCCGCCGAGGTCGCCGTCCACCCGACGGCCGAGGAGCCGAAGCACGAGCTCTACCTCATGTGCGAGGACCTCACCGCGACCCTGAAGGACCTGGAGGACCGGGGCGCGGAGATCTCACGCGCCATCACCGACCAGGGCTGGGGCCTGCTCGCCGCCGTACGGCTGCCGAGCGGGACCGAACTCCCCCTGTACGAGCCGCGTCACCCGACCGCGCACACCCTGTCACTCTGATGGCCCACCCCAACAGCAAGCACCATCTCATATCTGAGATAACGTGACGCCATGGCAGACGACTACCTCGTACGCATCGGCAAGCTCATCCGTGACGCCCGGCAGCACCGCGGCTGGACACAGACGCAGCTCGCCGACGCACTGGCCACGAGCCAGAGCGCCGTCAACCGGATCGAGCGCGGCAACCAGAACATCAGCCTTGAGATGATCGCCCGGATCGGCGAAGCACTCGACAGCGAGATCGTGTCCCTGGGTTACGCGGGACCCATGCACCTCAGGGTCGTCGGCCGCCGCCGGCTCTCGGGCGCCATCGACGTCAAGACGAGCAAGAACGCCTGTGTCGCACTGCTCTGCGCCTCCCTCCTCAACAAGGGCCGCACGGTCCTGCGCCGGGTCGCCCGCATCGAGGAGGTCTTCCGGCTCCTCGAAGTGCTCAACTCCATCGGGGTCCGCACCCGCTGGGTGAACGACGGCGTCGACCTGGAGATCGTGCCGCCGGCCGAGCTGGACATGGACTCCATGGACGCCGAGGCCGCGATCCGCACCCGCTCGATCATCATGTTCCTCGGCCCGCTGCTGCACCGCATGGACCGCTTCAAGCTGCCGTACGCCGGCGGCTGCGACCTCGGCACGCGCACGATCGAGCCGCACATGATCGCGCTGCGCCGCTTCGGCCTCGACATCACCGCGACCGAGGGCATCTACCACGCCCAGGTCGAGCGCTCCGTCTCCCCCGACCGCCCGATCGTGCTGACCGAGCGCGGCGACACCGTGACCGAGAACGCCCTGCTCGCGGCCGCCCGCCACGACGGCGTGACCGTCATCCGCAACGCCTCCTCCAACTACATGGTCCAGGACCTGTGCTTCTTCCTGGAGGCCCTGGGCGTACGGGTGGACGGCATCGGCACCACCACCCTCACCGTGCACGGCGTGCCCCAGATCGACGTGGACGTCGACTACTCCCCCTCCGAGGACCCGGTCGAGGCGATGAGCCTGCTCGCCGCCGCGGTGGTCACGGAATCCGAGCTGACGATCCGCCGGGTCCCGATCGAGTTCATGGAGATCGAACTCGCGGTCCTGGAGGAGATGGGCCTCGACCACGACCGCTCCGCCGAGTACCCGGCGGACAACGGCCGGACGCGCCTGGTCGACCTGACGGTCCGCCCCTCCAAGCTGGAGGCGCCGATCGACAAGATCCACCCGATGCCGTTCCCCGGCCTGAACATCGACAACGTCCCCTTCTTCGCGGCGATCGCGGCCACGGCGCAGGGCAAGACGCTGATCCACGACTGGGTCTACGACAACCGGGCCATCTACCTCACGGACCTCAACCGCCTCGGCGGCCGCCTCCAGCTCCTCGACCCCCACCGCGTCCTGGTGGAGGGCCCCACCCGCTGGCGCGCCGCCGAGATGATGTGCCCGCCGGCCCTGCGCCCGGCGGTGGTCGTCCTCCTGGCGATGATGGCCGCCGAGGGCACGTCGGTCCTCCGGAACGTGTACGTCATCAACCGCGGCTACGAGGACCTCGCGGAGCGCCTGAACTCGATCGGCGCGCAGATCGAGATCTTCCGGGACATCTAGGCCCCGAAGCCACGAGGCCCCCTCGCTCTCCAGGAGCGAGGGGGCCTTCGGCGTGGGGTGTCGGGGTGCTCGGGTCGGGGTGCTCGGGTCGGGGTGCCGGGGGTGTCAGGAGGCCATCGGTGTGCTCGGGTCCCGGTACGGCGCGCGCGTCGTCAGGCGGGTGAGGAGGGAGGTGCGGTGGTCGGGGTCGGTGGCCAGGTCGAGGGCCGTCCAGGCCATCGCGAGGCCGCCGTCGAGGACCGCGCGGTCGGCCTGCGGAGTCGTTCCGTACCGGGTGAACTCGGGGTTGTGCATGATCGTGTCGCCGCAGTCGTAGCCGATCATGGGGTGGATGGTCGGGACGTGGTGCGAGACGTTGCCCATGTCGGTGGAGCCGCCGCGGATCGAGGGGTCCTCGGCCTTGGCGTCGCGGCCCAGCGCGCGGGCGGCGGCGAGGTAGCTGCGGCCCATGGCGAGGTCCTGGCGGAGGTCGGCGTAGTCGTTGCCTACGGCCTCCAGGGCGAGTTCGGCGCCGGTGGCGAGGGCGCCGGCCTCGAAGCAGGCGCGGACGCGGGCCTGCAGCTCGCGGAGTTCCCCGTGGGTGACCGCGCGGCAGTCGTAGTCGGCGGTGGTGCGGGCCGGGATGACGTTGGCGGCCTCGCCGCCGGAGGTGACGAATCCGGAGACGACGGCTCCGGGACGCATCTGCTGGCGGTACGCGGCGATGGCGACCTGCGCGATCATCATCGCGTCGGCGGCGTTGACGCCGCGCTCGGGCATGGCCGCGGCGTGCGCGGCGCGGCCCGTGTAGCCGACCTGCCAGCTGCTGATGGCCAGTGAGCTCATGCCGACGGAGTCCGAGGGCGCGGCGTGCACCATCATCGCGGCGGCGACGTCGTCGAACGCGCCGCCGCGCAGCATGTCGACCTTGCCGCCGCCCGACTCCTCCGCCGGGGTTCCCAGGAGCTTGACGGTGATGCCGAGTTCGTCGGCCAGCGGTGCGAGCGCGAGGGCCGCGGTGACGGAGGCGGCGCCGTTGACGTTGTGCCCGCAGGCGTGGCCGATGCCCGGCAGCGCGTCGTACTCGGCGCAGATGCCGATGACCAGGTCGCCGCTGCCCGCGGTGGCGGTGAACGCCGTCGGCAGGTCGCACACGCCGCGGGTGACGTCGAAGCCGGCGGCCTCGACGAGGTCGGTGATGCGACGGGCGGCGCGGTGTTCCTCGTAGGCCAGTTCGGGGTCGGCGTGCAGCTGGTGGCTGAGGGCGAGGACCTCGTCCTGCCGCCGGGTCACGGTGTCGCGGGCTCGGGCGCGGAGCAGGTCGAGGGCGGTGGTCGCGGTGGTGGTCATGAGCGGGCCTCGCGGTCCTTCGAGGTGCGGTAGAGGAGGGCGAGCGCGGCGCCGGCCAGGGAGACGACCGCGCAGATCGTCCAGGAGGCGGTGTAGGCGCCGAGTTCGGGCAGGGTCTCGCCTGCCGGGGTGCGGGCGGCGAAGACGGTGAGGACGATCGCGGCACCGACGGAGCCGCCGACGTTGATGAGGAGTTCGTTGATTCCCGAGCCGACCGACGTCCGGTCGTGCGGGACGGACTCGACGGCGAGGGTACGGGTGGAGTGCTGGAGGAAGCCGATGCCGAGTCCGGCGACGGCGGTGGCGGTGAGGAACAGCGGCATCGAGCCGTGCCAGGCCAGGGAGCCGAGGTAGCCGGCGGCCATGAGCAGGGAGCCGGCGCACAGGGTGAGGCGGTCGGAGACCGCCGCGGCGACCTTGGGCGCGGCCAGGGCTCCGGCGGCGATGGCGAGCATGTTGGGGAGCATGGCCAGGCCGGTGGCGAAGGGGTCGAGGCCCAGTCCGTAGCCGTGCTCGGGCCCGGTGCCCATGAAGACGGGGTTGGCGACCTGGAGGCCGATCATCGGGACGGTGAAGGTCACGGTCACCAGGGAGACGATGACGACGTTCCGGCGCCGGAACATCCGGACGTCGATCATCGGCTCCGCGGTCCGCAGCTCGACGCGGACCCACAGGGCGGTGACCAGCGCGCCGCCGACGAGGCAGCCGAGGGTGCGCGGCGAGGTCCACTCCCAGCCGGGCAGTCCGCCCATGCCGAGACCGAGCATGATCGCGACGAGGCCCACGCACAGGAGGATCCCGCCCGCCCAGTCGATCCGTCCGCCGGGGCGCGCCTCCGACTCGGGCAGCAGCGGCCAGGTGACGGCCAGGGCGAGGCCGACGGCCGCGGTGGGGACCCAGAGGGCGGCGGTGGGGCTGTCGACGGTGCGGGCCACGAAGCCGCTGGCGACCAGGCCGACCGCGATGCCGGCGACGAGCGCGGCGACCATGAAGCTGATGCCGCGGCGGGACTCCCCGTCGCCGGCCTTGCCGCGGTCGCCGCCGCGGTTGCGCAGGATGCCGACGAGCAGCGGGAAGAAGCCCGCGAAGGCGCCCTGGAGGATCTGGCCGGCGAGCAGCACGCCGAAGGAGCGGCTGAAGCCCACGAGGACGGAGCCGAGCAGCACGATCGCGAGGTTCCAGCGCAGGACGCGCCGGTGGCCGTAGAGGTCGCCCATGCGGGACAGGACCGGCGTGAACGCGACGGAGGCGAGCAGGTTGGCGATGCTGATCCAGTTCAGCTCCGCGGCGGTGACCCGGAGGGTCTCCGTGAGGCCCTTCAGGAGCGGGGAGAGGAAGCCCTGGGTGATGCCGCTGGACAGCTCGACCAGTGCGACGGAGGCGATCACAGCGGCGCCGGGGGTCGCACGGACGGCCCGCGACGCCGTCGGCGCACGCAGGGTGTCGGTGTCCGTCATACGTACCACCTGTTCGGGGGGAAGGGCCCTGGGGCCTGGGCGTGGAGTGCCGGGAGCGCGGGAAGCGCGGGCGGGGGGCGGAGATGCCGTCGGCGGCCGGTCGTCGGCCCGGCGGCCACATGGCGAAATCCGCACCACAATGTCCCCAGCCGACAGGCAATCGGGCAAGAGTGCGCCTCACAATCGGGTGAAGGCGTCATTCGACGGGGCCCGAGCGGCGGATACAGGCACGGTCCGCCCCCTGACGGCCGTCCTCCGACACGCCCTCGCGACCCTTGGGGCCCGCACCGTAGGGTCCGGCCCCACGGCCCGCCCGCTCGCCCGCCCGCTCTCCCAGGAGGTCCCCGATGCCGACCGAGCCGCCCTCACGGCACGGTGCGCTCGACGCCCTGGACCACGCCGTGCTGCGGGCACTCCACCGCGACCCCCGCGCACCGTTCTCGGAGGTGGCCGCCGCGGCCGGGGTCCACGAGCGCACCGCCGCGCGCCGGCTCGACCGGATGACCGCGACCGGGGCGGTGCGATTCACCGCGGCCCTCGTCCCCGAGTACCTCGGCGAGGGCGTCACCGCCGAGGTGGCCGTGCGCTGCGCCCCCGGCCGCGTGCACGACACCGCGCTGGCCCTCGCCCGGCGGCCCGAGGCGCGCTCCGTGGAGGTCGCCACCGGCGCGCTCGACGTCTTCGCCGAGCTGATCGTGCCCGACCACGACGCCCTGCTCACCCTCGTCGACGCGGGGCTCGGCAGGCTCGACGGCGTCGTCGACATCCACTCCTCGGTGGTGCTGCGGCTGCTCCTCACCACCAGCGACTGGGCCCCCTACGACGACGAGCCCACCGACGTGCGCCGCCACGCCATCGAGGGCCGGCCCCTGCCCGAGCCGCCGGTGGTGGACGAGCTCGACCGGCGTCTGGTCGCGCTCCTCCACCGCGACGCCCGGATGTCCACCACGCGGCTGGCGCGCGAGCTCCGGGTCGGCGAGACGACCGCGCGCCGCCGGCTCGGCCGGCTGATGGACTCGCACGTCCTGCATCTGCGGCTGCACGCGGAGCCCGAGGTGCTCGGCTACCCCGTCGAGGCGCGGTTCCGGCTGGCCGTCGGGCACGCCCGCCTCGATGCCGCGATCCGCCGCCTGGCCGAGGAGCCGGCCGTCCGCCACCTCGTGGTGACGACCGGGACCACGGCCCTGCTCGGCTATGCGAGCCACCGTTCCACCCGGGATCTGCACGACTTCACCGCTCGGGTCCTCGGCTCGCTCGACGGCGTCACGTCGGCGGAGGTCGCCGTGCTGATGCGTACCTACAAGCGCGCCGGGTTCGAGTCGGGGCCCTAGGGGCGGCCCGTCGGCCTCGGCAACGGCTCGGCCCGTCCGGCGCGTGGTGGCTCAGGCGCCCACTCCGGGGCCCACCCCGCCCTTGAGGCGGTCGATGTCCGACTGGCGGACCTGGATCACGAAGAGGGCCACCAGCGCCCCGACCACGGCGAAGATCGCCGCCGTGACGAAGCCCGCGGAGACGCCGGAGGTCAGCACCTGGTCGCCCCAGGGGGCGGGGAGTTGGCCCGTTCTGGCGAACTCGGCCTTCTGCAGCGGTGTCGCCTGGGAGAGGAAGGCGGGGACCTGGGTGTCCGCCTCGTTGCGGCTGGCCGTGCCGAAGACCGTCACCAGGATCGACAGGCCCAGCGAACCTCCCACCTGCTGCATGGCGTTGAGCAGACCGGACGCGGCGCCGGACTCCTGGGGTTCGACGTTCGACAGCGCCATGATGGTCAGGGACACGAACATCAGGCCCATGCCGAGGCCGAAGACGAGGATCGGTCCGAGGATGCTGCCGAGATAGGTGGAGTCGATGTCGGTCAGGGTCAGCCAGGACAGGCCCGCAGCGGCGAGCACCGAACCCACCACCATGAAGGGCTTCGGGCCGTACCGGGGCAGCAGGTTGGACGTGAGGCCGGCGCCGACCCCGATGATCGCGCTGACGGGCAGGAAGGCGAGTCCGGTCGCCAGTGGGCTGAAGCCCAGCACCTGTTGGACGAACAGGGTGAGGAAGAAGAACATTCCGAAGATGGCCGCCGCCAGGCAGAGCATGATGACGTAGGTGCCCGAGCGGTTGCGGTCGGCGAACATGTGCAGGGGCGTGATGGGTTGCTGGGAGCGCCGCTCGATCAGGATGAACGTGGCCAGGAGGACGACCGCCGCGACGAACGAGCCGATCGTGTACGGATCGCTCCAGCCCTCCTGGGCGGCGCGGATGAAGCCGTACACCAGAGCCACCATGCCGAGCGTGGAGGTGAGTGCGCCGGCGAGGTCGAAGTGGCCCGGGTGCCGCTCGGACTCCTTGACGTGGCGCGGCGTGAGGAAGGCGATGACCAGCGCGATCGGCACGTTGACGAAGAAGATCCAGCGCCAGTCGAGCCATTGGACGAGCATGCCGCCGGCGACCAGACCGATCGCGCCGCCGCCGGCCGAGACGCCCGCGAAGACGCCGAAGGCCCGGTTGCGCTCCGGGCCTTCGTCGAACGTCGTGGTGATGAGGGAGAGCGAGGTCGGGGAGGCTATCGCGCCGCCGACGCCCTGGAGGGCGCGGGCCGCGAGGAGTTGCCACTCGCTCTGGGCCAGCCCGCAGAACAGTGAGGCCAGTCCGAAGAGCAGCACGCCGAAGATGAACACACGCCGCCGGCCCAGGATGTCACCGGCGCGTCCGCCGAGCAGGAGCAGACCGCCGAAGGTCAGGGTGTAGGCGTTGACGACCCACGACAGGCTGGTGGTGGAGAAGTCCAGCGCGGTCTGGATGTGGGGAAGCGCGATGTTCACGATGGTGATGTCGAGGACCACCATCAGCTGACACGAGGCGATCACGAACAGGGCGATGCCCTTGCCGTCCTTGCCGCTCTTACGAGGGGCGGTCGCCGTCGGAGTCTTCGGCTCGGGGGTTCTACTCATGGCAGTTCATGGCGCATCGCGCCCTCACCTGACGGGTCCGTGGGCCGGTCAGTCCACCTTTCGACATTAAGCCCGGCCCACGCGGGTGACCAGTTGATCAATGGGGGGACGGTTCGTCCAGGACCGCGAAGCCGTCCAGCTCCACCCTGGCCTGCTCGTCCCAGAGCCGTACGACTCCGATCACGGCCATCGCCGGATAGTCGCGGCCCGCCAACCGCCGCCAGATCCGCCCGAGTTCGGGTGCGTGGGCGCGGTACTCGTCGACGTCGGTGGTGTAGACGGTGACGCGGGCGAGGTCGGCCGGAGTGCCGCCTGCGTGCCGCAGGGCGGTGAGGAGATTGGCGAGCGCGGTGGTGAACTGCTCGGTCAGGGTGTCCCCCACGACGGCGCCGTCGCTGTCGAGGGCGGTCTGTCCGGCGAGGAAGACCAGCCGGCTGCCGGTGGCGGTGACGGCGTGGGAGAAGCCGGTGGGCGGGGCGAGTTCGGCGGGGTTGTGCCGGTGCAGGCTCATGGGGTCGGCTCCTCCTGGCTCATGGGGTCGGCTCCTTCTCGCCCGTACCGAAGCCGCGGGCCCGGGAACGTCGGTGGGACGCGTACAGCTCCTTGGCGATGATCGTGAGCTGGACCTCGGTCGCCCCCTCGTAGATGCGGGGTGCCCTGACCTCGCGGTAGAGGTGTTCGAGGAGGTGGCCGCGCTGGAGGGCGCGGGCGCCGTGGAGTTGGACGGCGGAGTCGACGACGTACTGGGCGGTCTCGGTGGCGAGGAGTTTCGCCATGGCGGAGCGCCGGGGGACGTCCGGGTCGCCGTCGTCGTACGCGCCGGCCGCCGCGTAGACGAGGAGGCGGGCGGCCTCGGTGCGGGTGGCCATCTCGGCGATCCGGTGCGCCACGGACTGGAGGTCGGCGAGGTGTCCGCCGAAGGCGGGGCGGTCGGCGGTGTGGGCGAGGGCCGCGTCCAGGGCGGCCTGGGCCATGCCGACGGCGAAGGCGCCGACGCTGGGCCGGAAGAGGTTGAGGGTGTTCATGGCGACCCGGAATCCCCGGTCGGGTTCGCCGAGCAGGTCGTCGGGGCCGACGGGGACGCCGTCGAAGGTGAGGGTGCCGAGGGCGTGCGGCGCGAGCATGTCGAGGGCCTCCCCGCCGAGTCCGGGCCGGTCGGCGGGGACGAGGAAGGCGGTGACGCCGCGGGCTCCGGCGTCCGGGGTGGTGCGGGCGAAGACGGTGGCGAAGTCGGCCTCGGGGGCGTTGGAGATCCAGCGCTTCTCGCCGTACAGGCGCCAGCCGCCGGTTCCGTCGGGGCGGGCCTCCAGGGCCAGCGCGGCGGCGTCGGAGCCGGCGCCGGGCTCGGAGAGCGCGAAGGCGGCGACGGCGCGCCCCGCGGTGGCCTCGGGGAGCCAGCGGGCGCGCTGCGCGGGGGTCCCGAAGGCGGCGACGGGGTGGGTGCCGAGGCCCTGGAGGGCGAGGGCGGTCTCGGCCTCGGTGCAGGTCCGGGCGAGGGATTCGCGCAGGAGGCAGAGTTCGAGGGCGCCCGCGTCGAAGAGCCGGGCGAGGAGGCCCAGCTCGCCGAGGGCGGCCAGGAGGGGGCGGTTGACCCGGCCCGGTTCGCCCTTGTCGGCGAGGGGCTTCAGGTGGTCGGCGGCGAGGGTGCGGAGCTCCGCACACCAGGTGGTCTGTGCCGGATCGAGCGAGAATGCGGGCATGTGGGCCCTCTCTGACGCCCTCGGGCGTCTTCGTCCCCGCACCGGGCGGCGTGCCTGTGCCGCCCGGTGCGTGCGTCCCTGCGCCGTACGGCGTCCGCGCGCCGTCCGGTGCCTTCTTCAGGGCGCTCGCAGGCACCCTTGTCGCGAACCGTTGACTGCCGTCACCAACACGATACGCTCGTGGAGCGACGGTCGACCCCACCACGACAGGGGGACGGACTCATGGAGCTGACACCCTCGGCCCACCTCGACACCTTCGCCCGTGACCGGCTGCCTCCGCCGGACCGGTGGCCGCGCCTCCTCTTCGACCTCCCCGAGCTGGTGTACCCCGACCGGCTCAACTGCGGCACCGAGCTCCTCGACCGCACGGCGGAACGATTCGGCGCCGACCGGCCCGCGTTCCACGACGGCGACGGCGGCGTCTGGACCTACGGCGGACTCCAGGAGCGGGTCGACCGCATCGCCCATGTCCTCACCTCCGACCTGCGGGTCCGGCCCGGCAACCGGGTCCTCCTGCGCGGCCCCACCACCCCCTGGCTCGCCGCCTGCTGGCTCGCCGTGATGAAGGCCGGCGCGGTCGCCGTCACCGTCCTCGCCCAGCAGCGCGCCCCCGAGCTGGCCACGATGGCCGCCGCCGCCCGCTGCACCCACGCCCTCTGCGACGTCCACAGCCTCGACGAACTCGTCGCGGCCCGGATACCGGGGCTCCGCGTCACCCCCTTCGGCGGGGAGGGCCCGGACGACCTGCTCACCCTCGCGGCCCGCCGCCCCGGCCCGTACGCGGCGGTGGAGACGGCCGCCGACGACGTGGCCCTCATCGCCTTCACCTCCGGCACGACCGGGCAGCCCAAGGGCTGTGTCCACTTCCACCGGGACGTCCTGGCCATCGCCGACACCTTCTCCGCGCACGTCCTGCGCCCGCTGCCCGACGACGTCTTCGCCGGTTCGCCGCCGCTCGCGTTCACGTTCGGCCTCGGCGCGCTCGTCGTCTTCCCCCTGCGGGCCGGGGCGAGCGCGGTCCTCCTCGAACAGGCCGGCCCCAAACAGCTGCTCGCCGCGATCGAGCGGCACCGGGTCTCGGTGCTCTTCACCGCTCCGACGGCCTACCGGGTCATGCTCGACGAACTCACCCAGGGCACGGCCCCCGATCTGGGCTCCCTGCGGCGCTGCGTCTCGGCCGGGGAGAACCTGCCGGAGACCACCTGGAAGGCCTGGTACGCGCGCACCGGCCTGCGCCTGATCAACGGCATCGGCGCAACCGAACTCCTGCACATCTTCATCTCCGCCGCCGACGGCGACATCCGCCCCGGCGCCACGGGCCGCCCCGTCCCCGGCTGGCAGGCCAGGATCGTCGACCGGGCGGGCAAGGACGTCCCGGACGGCGAGGAGGGGCTGCTCGCGGTGCGCGGCCCGGTCGGCTGCCGCTATCTGGCCGATCCCCGCCAGACGGAGTACGTACGGGAGGGCTGGAACGTCACGGGCGACACGTACGTCCGCGAGCCCGATGGCTACTTCCGCTATGTCTCACGCGCCGACGACATGATCATCTCGGCCGGGTACAACATCGCGGGACCCCAGGTCGAGGAGGTGCTCCTCGATCACCCCGACGTGGTGGAGACCGCGGTCGTGGGCCGCCCCGACGAGCTGCGCGGCCAGGTCGTCGTCGCCTACACGGTGGTACGGGAGGGGGTGCCGCGCGACGCGGGCACCGCCGCCGCGCTGCGGGCCTTCGTCCGCGCCCGGCTCGCCCCGTACAAGTCGCCCCGCGAGATCGTCTTCCTGGACGCGCTGCCGCGCACCCCCACGGGAAAGCTCCAGCGCTTCCGGCTGCGCGAGCCGGCGTGACGGCGGGCCCGACCACGGTGACGGCCGGCCCGCCCCGGCCGTCCCTCCCGGGCTCCCCCGGCCCGGCTCCCCCGCCCGGCCCCGCCCGACCCGGCCCGACCGGCGCACCACCCTCTAAAGTGATCACGTGGCCGAGCAGCACACCCCCCGATCCCTGATCGTCTCCCTCTACGGCGCGTACGGCCGTACGCCCGACGGGTCGCCGATGCCGGTGGCCGCGCTCATCCGGCTGCTCGCGGTCCTCGGGGTGGACGCGCCCTCGGTGCGTTCCTCGGTGTCGCGGCTCAAGCGGCGCGGGCTGCTGCTGCCGGGCCGGACGGCCGACGGGGCCGCCGGCTACGCCCTCTCGGACGACGCCCGCAGGCTCCTGGACGACGGCGACCGCCGCATCTACGCCCGTACCGAACCCAAGCTCGCCGAGGGCTGGGTCCTGGCCGTCTTCTCGGTGCCCGAGGCCGAGCGGCACAAGCGGCACCTGCTGCGCTCCCGGCTCGCCCGCCTGGGCTTCGGCACGGCGGCGCCCGGCGTCTGGATCGCCCCCGCGCGGCTGTACGAGGAGACCCGGAACGCCCTGGAGCGCCTGGAGCTCTCCCCGTACGTGGACCTCTTCCGGGGCGACCACCTGGGGTACGCGGCGACGGCCGGGGCGGTGGCCCGCTGGTGGGACCTGCCGGCCATCGCCCGGCTCCACGAGGAGTTCCTGGCGGCCCACGAACCGGTGCTGCGGGCCTGGCGTACGGCCCGAGCGGGCGCGGAGACCCCGGGAGCCGCGGAAGCTCCGGGCGGCGCGGCGGCCCCGGGCGGGGCCGAGGCGGCCTACCGGGACTATCTCCTCGCCCTGGACTCCTGGCGCCGGCTGCCGTACGCGGACCCGGTGCTCCCGGCCGAGCTCCTGCCCGACGACTGGCCGGGCCGGCGCTCGGCGGAGGTCTTCGCGGCCCTGCACGAGCTGCTGCGGGACCGCGGCGCGGAGTTCGTCCGGCCGTACGTGTCCGGGGCCGCGGACGGAGCCGGGTCCGGGGACTAGTCCCGGGGCCGGGACCGTACCGCCAGGGCCCGGAGCAGGCAGGCGAAGCCCACCGTGGTCAGGATCGCGCGGACCGCGTTCCACGCGACCCAGGGCCCTTCGAAGGCCGCGCGGGCCGCCGTGGGGTCCTCGGCCGCGGCAAGCGCGTCGTTGAGGGGCACGTTCGCCGCCGAGGTGACCAGGAAGACCGCAACGGAGAGGACGAGTGCGGCGAGCGTCCAGATCCGCGCCCGGGTCGCACGGTGCTGCCAGGCGGTCACCGCCGCGAGGATCGTCGCGCCGAAGAACGGGGTGAAGAAGAGCGGGTTCTGGATCACCTCGTTGATGTTCCGCATCACTTCGACATAGACCCGGTCGTCGCTGCGCGCCAGTGCCGGCATCACCGAGCACACATACGCGAACCACACCCCCGCGACCAGTCCGGTCGCCACCGTCGCCGCGCCGAGGACCGCCCCGGCACCCTTCCCGCCCCGCTGCTCTGTCATGTCCTCATTCAAGAGCACGGGGCGGTGCGCGGACCATGCTTGCGCGTCGCCCCCGCATACGCGGGCGTCCACGCACACCCTCCGGGGCGCTCCTCAGCCCCGACGGCCGGTCGGTGGTGGGCGGTTGCCCGCGCGGTACGGCGCCGGCCAGGGGGCCGCCGGGCCCTCGTAGTCCTGTTCGGCGGCGGCGTGCAGGGTCCAGTTCGGGTCGTAGAGGTGCGGGCGGGCGAGGGCGCACAGGTCGGCGCGGCCCGCCAGGAGCAGGGAGTTGACGTCGTCCCAGGAGGAGATCGCACCGACCGCGATCACGGGGACGCCGGTCGCGTTGCGGATCCGGTCGGCGTACGGGGTCTGGTACGAGCGTCCGTAGGCGGGGGTCTCGTCGGAGACGACCTGGCCGGTGGAGACGTCGATCGCGTCGGCGCCGTGCTCCCCGAAGGCGCGGGCGACGGCGACCGCCTCCTCGTCGGTCGTCCCGCCCTCGGCCCAGTCGGTGGCGGAGACCCGGACGGTCATCGGGCGGTCCTCGGGCCACACCTCCCGTACGGCGTCGAAGACTTCGAGCGGGAAGCGCAGCCGGGCGGCCAGGTCGCCGCCGTAGCCGTCGGTGCGGTGGTTGGTGAGCGGGGAGAGGAAGCCGGAGAGCAGGTAGCCGTGGGCGCAGTGCAGTTCGAGGAGGTCGAAGTCGGCGCGAACGGCTCGGCGGGCGGCTGCCGTGAACTCCTCGCGTACGGCGGCGAGTCCGGCGCGGTCGAGGGCGCGCGGAGTCTGGTTGACGCCGGGGCGGTACGGGAGGGGCGAGGCGGCGACGAGCGGCCAGTTGCCTTCGGGGAGGGGCTGGTCTATCCCCTCCCACATGCGCCGGGTGGAGCCCTTGCGGCCCGAGTGGCCGAGCTGGACGCCGATCGCGGCGCCGGGTGCCCGCGCATGGACGAAGGCCGTGATCCGGCTCCAGGCGGTGGCCTGTTCGTCGGTCCACAGACCGGCGCAGCCGGGGGTGATCCGGCCCTCCGGACTCACGCAGACCATCTCGGTCATGACGAGTCCGGGGCCGCCGAGGGCCCTGGCCCCCAGGTGGACGAGGTGGAAGTCGCCGGGGACGCCGTCCTCGGCGACGTACATGTCCATCGGGGAGACGACGATCCGGTTGCGCAGGGTCAGTCCCCGGAGCCGGAAGGGCGTGAACATCGGCGGGGTGCCGGGCGGGCAGCCGAAGTCGCGTTCGACGGTGGCGGTGAAGGCCGGGTCGCGGAGCCGCAGGTTGGCGTGGGTGACGCGGCGGCTGCGGGTGAGCAGGTCGAAGGCGAACCGGCGGGGCGGCCGGTCGACGTGCCCCGCGAGCTCCTCGAACCACTGGAGGCTGGCGGTGGCCGCGCGCTGGGTGGACTCGACGACGGGCCGCCGCTCGGCCTCGTAGGCGGCGAGGGCCTCGGCGGGAGTGGAGTGGTCGCGGAGGCTGTGGGCCAGGGCCAGGGCGTCCTCGACGGCCAGTTTGGTGCCGGAGCCGATGGAGAAGTGCGCGGTGTGGGCGGCGTCGCCGATGAGCACGGTGGTGCCGTAGGACCAGCGCTCGTTGACGACGGTACGGAAGGCGGTCCAGGCGGAGCGGTGGGAGCGCAGCTCCCGGCCGCCGAGCGCCTCGGCGAAGATCTTCGCGCAGCGGACGGTGGACTCCGCCTCGTCGAGTTCGTCGAACCCGGCGGCGCGCCAGACCTCCTCGCGCATCTCGACGATGGCGGTGGAGGCGCCGGCCTCGTAGGGGTAGGCGTGCAGCTGCATCACGCCGTACTCGGTCTCTGCGGTCTCGAAGCGGAAGGCGTCGAAGGCGAAGTCCGCGGCGAGCCAGATGTAGCGGCAGCGGTGGGTGGTGATCCTGGGGCGGAAGTGCGCGGCGTGGGCCTCGCGGGTGCGGCTGTGGACGCCGTCGGCGGCGACGACCAGGTCGTGGTCGGCGGCGAGGACCTCGGCGGGCGGGGCCTCGGTGCGGAAGCGGAGCCGTACGCCCAGGTCGGTGCAGCGGGCGTGCAGGATCTCCAGGAGCCGGCGGCGGCCGAGGGCGGCGAAGCCGTGGCCGGTGGAGGTGGTGCGGTGGCCCCGGTGGACGACGTCGATGTCGTCCCAGCGGACCATGTCGCGGCCGAGCGCCTCGTAGACGACGGGGTCGGCCTCCCGGATGCCGCCGAGGGTCTCGTCGGAGAGGACGACGCCGAAGCCGAAGGTGTCGGACGGGGCGTTCCGCTCCCAGACGGTGACCTCACGGGCGGGGTCGAGCCGCTTGAGGAGCGCGGCGGCGTAGAGCCCGCCGGGCCCGCCGCCGACGACGGCGATACGGGAGAGGGCGGGGGTGCGGGTGGGAGCGGGAGTGAGAGCGGGCACGGGAACGGGAACGGGAACGACGATGGGGGCGCGACGGGCGGCGGGGCCGGGATCCCGGTCGGGGGCCGGGCGAGCAGCGGAAGCCGGATCCCGACCGACGGCCGGACGAGCAGCGGAAGCCGGATCCCGACCGACGGCCGGACGAGCAGCCGAGGCCGGATCCCGACCGACCGCCGGGCGAGCAGCGGAAGCCGGGTCCCGAGCGGCGGCCGGGCGAGCGGCAGAGGCCGGGTCCCGAGCGGCGGCCGGCATCTTCAGCACCCCCGCCACTTCGGAGGGCGTTTCTCCGTGAAGGCGGCGTGGAACTCGGCGTAGTCCTCGCCGTTCATCAGGAGGGCCTGGGTCGCCGCGTCCAGTTCGATCGAGGCGGCAAGCGGCATGTCGAGTTCCGAGGTGAGCAGCGCCTTCGTCTGGGCGAGGGCGAGGGCCGGGCCGTCGGCCAGCCGGCGGGCGAGTTCGGCGGCCCGCTCCCCCGCCCCGCCCTCCTCGGTGAGTTCGGAGAGCAGGCCGATGCGCTCGGCCTCGGGAGCCAGGACGGGCTCGCCCAGCATGAGGAGCCGGGTGGCATGGCCGAGGCCGACGACCCTGGGCAGCAGATACGCCGCGCCCATGTCGCCCCCGGAGAGTCCGACCCGGGTGAAGAGGAACGCGAAGCGGGTCGTGGGGTCGGCGATCCGGAAGTCGGCGGCGAGGGCGAGGACGGCTCCGGCGCCCGCCGCGACGCCGTGGAGGGCGGCGACGACCGGGAAGGGGCACTCGCGGAGGGCCCGGACGACCTGGCCGGTCATCCGGTTGAAGTCGAGGAGCTGGGCGGTGTCGAGCGCGAGCGTGGCGCCGATGATCTCGTCGACGTCGCCGCCGGAGCAGAACCCCCGGCCCTCGCCGTCGAGGACGAGCGCGCGGACGGACCGCTCGCGGGAGAGCTCGGCGAGGAGGTCGCGCAGATCGGCGTAGGCGCCGAAGGTGAGGGCGTTGAGTTTCGCCGGGCGGGCCAGCGTGACGGTGGCGACGCCCCGGTCGATGTCGACGCGTAGATGGTGCCAGCGTGCCGTGCGGGGCGTGGAGCCGATAAAGGGGCTCATCCGGAACGGCCTCCTTCCTCCGTTCGGAGGGTATCACTCTCCTGTGACCATCGTCACGAGTACGCGATAAGGGAGGGATGAGGGCGTACCTCGGAAGGTCCTCGGCAGCCGATGCCGGAAGTCCCTGCCGATCAGGGAGGGGCGCCTCTGGAGAAATAATTTGCGCCTCGTAAGGTTGAAACCAGGACGTCTCGGGATGCCTCCACCCCACTCGCCCACCCCCACTCGGTGAAGGGAGCCTGCCCCATGCCCGAAGCCTCCGGACCCGCAGCCGGCCCGTCCGCCGGACCGGCCGGACCCGCCGGAACCACCGGCCCCACCGGACCCGCCGCCGCGTGGCGCGTCCGGCTGCCCCACACCACCGCCGCCGTGCCGATCGCCCGCGCCCTGATCCGTACCGCGCTCACCGACCTCGGCCCCGAGACGGCCGGCCGCCCCGACAAGGACACCGCCGAGCTGCTCACCGCCGAGCTCGTCGCCAACGCCGTCGAGCACACCGCCGGCCCCATCGACCTGGTCGTCGAGCTGCTCGCCGCTCCCGGCGGCTGCCAGATCGAGGTCCACGACGCCGAACCCGCCCGTACGGCCGAGCTCGTCTGCCCCGAACCGGGCGAGGTGGACCCCTGGCAGGAGCACGGCCGGGGCCTGCTCCTCATCCGGGCCCTCAGCAGCGACTGCGGCCACCGCCCCACCGCGCACGGCAAGGCGGTCTGGTTCACCCTGCCGGGGATACCGGCGCAGCGCCCTCGCTCGGAGCCGTGACCAGACGCGAGTGGCGGCGCCCGTAGAGGGCGTACACCAGCGTCCCGACGACCAGGAATCCGGCGAACTGCAGCCAGGTGGTCCAGCCCGTGCCCCACATCAGGTAGAGGCAGAACCCGATGCCGAGGACCGGGCTCAGGGGGAAGAGCGGCACCCGGAACGAGCGGGGCAGCTCGGGATTCCGGCGCCGCAGCACCATCACCGCGAGGTTGACGACCGCCATGACGGCGAGCGTGCCGATGGTGGTCAGGTTGACGACCACGTCGAGCGAGGCGAACGCCGCCGGTACGGCGAAGACCGCGGCCACGATCCAGGTGTTGGCCACCGGAGTGGCGGACTTCGGCGAGACCCGCTCGAAGACGCGGGGCACGAGACCGTCGCGGGACATCGACATCAGGATGCGGGTCTGCCCGTACATCACCGCGAGGACGACGGACGCGATGGCGACGACCGCGCCGAACGCGATGATCCCGCCGCCGACCGACGATCCGGTGACCTGGTCGACGACCAGCGAGAGCGCGGCCGGCTGATCGGCCACGGCGTCGGCGCCGAGGGCTCCGATCGCGGAGAGCGCGACGGCGCAGTAGAGGAGCGTGACGAGCCCGATGCAGATGAGGATGGCGGTCGGGATGTTCCGCCGAGGGTTCTTGACCTCCTCGCCGGCGGTGGTGATCGCGTCGAAGCCGATGTACGAGAAGAAGGCCACCGAGGCGCCCGCGGTGATCCCGGCCATGCCGTGGTCGGCGAACGGCGAGAGGTGGCCGGCCTGGAAGGCCGAGAAGCCGACGGCGCAGAAGACGATCAGGATCCCGATCTTGAGGATCGCCATGGCGGCGGTCGCCCGCGCGCTCTCCCGGACCCCGCGCACCAGCAGGGTGGCCGCGAGCGCGATCACGACCACGGCGGGCACGTTGACGACCCCGCCCTCGCCGGGTCCGGCGGAGAGCGCGGCCGGGAGCTGCCAGCCGGTGAGGCTTTCGAGCAGTTCGTTGAGGTACTGGCTCCAGCCGACGGCGACCGCGGAGACCGAGACGCCGTACTCCAGGAGCAGGCACCAGCCGACGAGGAAGGCGGCCCGCTCGCCGAGGCTCGCGTACGCGAAGGAGTACGAGGAGCCCGAGACCGGGATCGCTCCGCCCAGCTCCGCGAAGGAGAAGGCGGTGAAGACACAGGTGATCGCGGCGAGGACGAAGGAGATCACCACCGCGGGACCCGCCTCGGCGACGCTGTCGGAGAGGCCGACGAAGATGCCGGTGCCGACGATCGCGCCGACGCCGAAGCACACGAGCTGGAAGAGGCCCATGGTGCGCTTGAGGCCGTGGCCTTCGAGGTCGGCGCCGGATTCGGCGAGGAGCTGCTGCGGGGTCTTGATCCGCGAGGCGGACGGGGTCATGCGGTGGTTCTCATCTCTCATGGGCACGCGTCAGGGGGTCCGGACACGCAGGCCCGAACCCCCTGTAAGGGTGCGATCGTAAACCGCACCGCGTATATCCACCCAATCGGGCGTAAAGCTATGCCGTCGGAAGCACCGTGGGGATCACCGCGGGGATCGCCGTGGGCAGCGGACCGCCGGCCATCGTCGCGACCAGGACCGCCTTGATCGTGTGCATCCGGTTCTCCGCCTCGTCGAAGACGACCGAGTGCGCCGACTCGAAGACCTCGTCGGAGACCTCCAGCTCGGTGAGGCCGTGCCGGGCGTGGATGTCCCGGCCGACGTCCGTACCCAGGTCGTGGAAGGCGGGCAGACAGTGCAGGAACCTGACGTCGGGGTTCCCGGTGGCGCGGAGCACGTCCATCGTCACGGAGTACGGGGCGAGGGCGGCGATCCGCTCGTCCCAGATCTCCTTGGGCTCGCCCATGGAGACCCAGACGTCGGTGGCCACGAAGTCGGCGCCCCGGACCCCCTCGGCCACGTCCTCGGTGAGGGTGACCGTGGCTCCGCTGCTCTCGGCGAGCGCGCGGGCGGCGGCGACGATCACCTCGGACGGCCAGTAGGCCCGCGGGGCGACGATCCGGACGTCCATGCCGAGCAGCGCGCCGGTGACCAGGTAGGAGTTGCCCATGTTGAAGCGGGCGTCGCCGAGGTAGGCGAAGGAGATCGCGTCCAGCGGCTTGTCCGTGTGCTCGGTCATGGTGAGCACGTCGGCGAGCATCTGGGTGGGATGCCATTCGTCGGTGAGGCCGTTGAACACGGGGACGCCGGCGAAGGCGGCGAGTTCCTCGACGACACCCTGGCCGTCGCCCCGGTACTCGATGCCGTCGAACATCCGGCCGAGGACGCGGGCGGTGTCCTTGACCGACTCCTTGTGGCCGATCTGGGAGCCGGCCGGGTCCAGGTAGGTCGTGGCGGCCCCCTGGTCGGCGGCGGCGACCTCGAAGGCGCAGCGGGTGCGGGTCGAGGTCTTCTCGAAGATCAGCGCGATGTTCCGGCCGCGCAGCCGCTGGACCTCGGCGCCGGCCTTCTTGGCGGCCTTGAGTTCGGCGGAGAGCGCGATCAGGCCGCGGAACTCCTCGGCGGTGAAGTCCAGCTCCTTGAGGAAGTGGCGGCCGATGAGGTCTGTGGCCATGGGACGCGCTCCTGTGGGTACGGTCGAGGGGTCGGCGATCGGGGACGACGATCAGGACCCTGGAAGTGTATACGCACTTCAACATTTATATACAGCCCTGATTCCCCGTCCTCCTGCCCGTCGCCGACGGGGAGGCGTCCTCCCGTCGCCGACGGGAGCCGTCAGGTGGCGTCCCGCTCCACCGGGCAGCTCATACAGCGCGGGCCGCCCCGCCCCCGGCCCAGCTCGCTGCCGGGGATCTCGATCACCTCGATGCCCTGCTTCCGCAGATGGGTGTTGGTCGTGACGTTCCGCTCGTAAGCGACGACCACCCCCGGCTCCACCGCGAGCACGTTGCAGCCGTCGTCCCACTGCTCGCGCTCGGCCGCGTGCACGTCCTGCGTGGCCGTCAGGACCCGGATGTCCTGGAGGCCGAGCGCCGCGGCGATCGCACTGTGCATCTGCTCCGGCGGATGGTCCGTCACCCGCAGGGACTGGCCCGCGTCCCCCGGTTCGATCGTGTACGAGCGGAGCATCCCGAGCCCCGCGTACTGCGTGAACGTGTCCTGGTCGACCATCGTCATCACCGTGTCCAGGTGCATGAACGCGCGCCGCTTCGGCATGTCGAGCGCGATGATCGTGCGCGCCGAACCCGCCGCGAACATGCCCCTGGCCAGCATCTCCACCGCCTGCGGCGTCGTCCGCTCGCTCATCCCGATGAGCACGGCACCGTTGCCGATGACGAGCACGTCCCCGCCCTCGATGGTCGACGGGTAGTCGGTCTGCCCCTCCGACCAGTGGTGGAAGCCGCCCGCCTCCGCCCCCGTGAACAGGGGATGGTGCTTGTAGATCGCCTCGAAGTGCACGGTCTCGCGCTGCCGGGCCGGCCAGCGCATCGCGTTGATCGAGACGCCGTCGTAGATCCAGGCCGAGGTGTCCCGGGTGAAGATGTGGTTCGGCAGCGGGCCGAGGACGAAGTCGTCCAGGTCCATGGCGTGGAAACGGACCGAGGTCGGCTCCCGGTGCGCCGCCAGGAACTCCCGCTTCGTCATCCCGCCGACGAGCACCTCCGCCAGCGCGCCCGCGTCCAGCGAGTCGAACGCGTCCCGGAGATGGTCGGCGGCGAGCGGCCCGTACTCCTTCTCGTCGAAGACCCGGTCGAGCACCAGCGCGCGTGCGGCGGGGACGTCGAGGGACTGGCTCAGGAGATCCCCGAAGAGGTGCACCTCCACGCCCCGGTCGCGCAGTACGTCAGCGAACCCGTCGTGCTCCTGCCGGGCCCTGCGCACCCAGAGCACGTCGTCGAAGAGCAGGGCGTCCTTGTTGGTCGGGGTGAGCCGCTTCAGCTCCAGATCGGGCCGGTGGAGGATGACGCGGCGCAGCCGCCCGGTCTCGGAATCGACGTGGAATCCCATGCGCCCATCCTGACGGAGCGGGGCGCCCGTGGCCGGTGTTTCGGGACAGGCGGGGCCGGGACGCGTCGCGGGGCCGGCGACCTCGCCGCGGGGCGCGGCGACGGTCCGGGTGCCGGGCTGGGTGCCGGGCCGGGTGTCGGCGTCGGGCCGGGTGCCGGGCCGGGTGCCAGTGCCGACGTCGGTCCGGGTGCTGGTGCTGGGGCCGGGGCCGCGGCCCCGGCCGGTCAGCCGAACCATTGCCGTACGGCGACCAGCAGGAGGATCGCCGCCACCATGCCGCCGATCAGCAGCCCGGCGCGGCGCAGGAAGCGACGGGTGTAGCCGTTGCCCGGATCGTCCGGGAGGCCGGTGACGGCCCCGGGTGCGGACGGCGGCCCCGGGCGGCGCGCCGTACGGGGCACGCCGTACGCGTCCTTGAGAAGGGTGAGCCAGACGGCTTCCGGCAGTCCGGGGCGCTCGTCGTCGACGATCAGCCAGAAGGTCTCCCGGGCGGACGGCACCGGGCTCGTACGGAGCCGGGCGAGCAGCTCCCCCACGGTGCCCACCGGGGCGTCGCCGCGGGCGAGGAGCGGGCGGACCGCCCAGCGGTGCAGCTCGGCGGCGTTGGCCGCGCGCTGCTCCTCCGACGGGTCGGACGGGTCCGCGGACGCGCCCGACGGTGCCACGGCCCAGAACTCCTGGCCGATGGCCACCTCGCACAGCTCCCGGCGCAGCGGATGCTCCCAGGACGGCAGACGCCGGGCGGCCTCGCCGAGGAGGAGGGTGAGGACCACGTACGCCTGCGGGCGGCGCAGCGAATCCAGCAGCTCGCGGTTGCCGCCGCGCTCGACGAGCTCGCGCGCCTCGTCCACGGTGCGCGCGGCGGGCAGCTTGTGCAGGAGGCCGGTCTCGGCCTCCCGCTCCCGCCCACGGCCCCGCACGGCGGCCCAGGCCCGGCCCGAGGCCGTCCCCGGACCGGTCCACGCGGGCGCGACGAGGGGGAGAACGGGGCGGGGGTACGCGTCGGCACCCGCTGCTTGGGACGGGCGGGTGCCGGACTCGGCGGGCGACTTGGAGAGATCGGGGCGGGGCGGGGCGACGTCGGCGGTCCGGGTCCGGTCCGGCGTCGAGGGGTCGGCGGGGCGATCGAGGTGGGCGGAGGGGTCGGGACGGGGCTCGCGGTCGGCCGCGTCGCGGCTGTAGCGGGCGGGCTCCGGGGTCGGGTGCGGCACCCGGGGCGGAGCGGGGTGACGATCCGCCGAGGCTGCGCGACCGTACGGGTCGGGCTCAGGCGTCGGGTGGGAGGGGTGGTACGGCTCGGGGTCGGGGTCGGGTTCCGGTCGAGGCGAACGGCGGTACGAGGCGGGCTCGGGCGCCGGGCGGGACGTGCCGTACGAGTCCTGCTCAGGCGCCGGGCGCGGCGGGCGGTACTGCTCGGGCTCAGGCTCCGGTCGGGGCGGCGGGCGGTGCGCGTCCGGCTCAGGCGTCGGGCGCGGTGGGCGGTGCGCGTCCGGCTCAGACGTTGGGCGCGGTGGGCGGTACGCGTCCGGCTCAGGGGTCGGGCGCGGTGGGCGGTACGCGTCCGGCTCAGGCGTCGGGCGCGGCGGGCGGTGCGGAGTGGGTTCGGGGGTCGCGTGGGGCGGGTCCGTTCGGTGGGGCGGTCGGGTCGGCGGGGCGGCCCCGGGACCGGCCGGCGCCGCAGGCTCCCGCTCCGGCCGGTCGTCCGGACGGAACCACTCCTCGGGGCTCTCGTACGGACCGGGGCGGCCCGCTCCTCGGCGGTCTCCCCCGGCGGGTGCCGCGTCACCGGTCTCCGGGCGGTCGGCCGTGGCGTCGCCGGCCGTCGACGGGCGGTCATCGGCGGTCCTGCCCCCGAGGCTCCATCCCCGCTTCCGGCCCGGAGCCCTCCGGGTCTCCGGGGCGGACGGCGCCTCGGCGCGGGGTTCCACCGGGGCCGGGGGCCACGAGGCCCGGCTCGTGGCCCCCGGCGCGGGCGCGTACCCGCCGGGACGGCGGCCGTCGAGGACGTCAAGGGCCCGCACGGCCGTCTCCAGGAGTGAGGCGCCGCGGGCGGAGGAGGCGCCGTGGAGGGCACTGCCGACCGCGTACTCCCGCCCCTCCCCCTCCGCGACGCCCCTCAGGTGGTGGCGGACGAGCCGGGCCGCGATCTCCTCCGCCCGGTCGCCGACGCGCTCGCGCGGATCGACACGGCGCCGGTCGGTGTTGCGGCTCGCCGCGCCCGACCACCGGCCGACGAACACGAAGCGGAGCGCGGTGAGTTCGACGGTGTCGTGGGTGGCGAAGGTCCACCGGCGGCCGGTGAGCTCGCCGAACATGCTGTGCAGCCCCCAGAGCACGCGGCCCGCGGTGTCCCCGCGTTCGTCCAGGACGGTGAAGCGCTCGTCCTGGTGGCGCAGCAACTCCGCGACCATTCCGGTGAGTTCCTCGGCGGCCTGCTCCAAGCCGCTGTCGAGTTCCCACTGCCCGCGCCCGGTCGCGGGGACGAGGACCCGTTCCGGGATCACCGGCAGCTGCCCGCGCACCCGGGCGCCGTCCATGGCCGCGCCCTCCCAGTTCCAGGCGTGGAGCCCGAGGCAGGTGGCGGGTCCGAGGAGTCCTGGCGCGCCGACCAGGGCGTGGCAGAGCACGGACGTCCCGCCGTCGGCGTCGGTGAACGGCGTGCGGTGGATCAGCATCACCTCCGAGCGCCGCTGGAGCCGGATCAGCGCGGGCCGGGTCTCCTCGCCGCTGGCGCGCAGCACGGGCCCGGACATCCGGAAGAGGTTCTCAGCCTCCTCGCGGGGCCCGGACCAGGCCACCGGTCCGAAGCCGGTGCTGCCGGTGAGGTTCTCGCTGTCCCACCGGAACACGATCTGGTCGACCTCGTTCTCCGACCGTGTCATCGGTCGATCCCCTCCATAGGTCCCGCGGGTTCCGCCCCGGGCAACAGTCCGCACAGGGCGAAGAGCGACAGCAGTGGCGCGAGGACCCGGCGCGGCCGGGCCCCGTGCGGAAATCGGTCGCCGCGCGCCTGTCCGCCGGTGGCCGCGACGAAGTGCAGGGTGCAGTCGGCGCAGTCGTCGAAGGGCTTGAGCCAGGCGGGGCTGGCCCCATGGGCCAGGAAGGCGTACGCGTCCCGGCTCTCGGCCCGTACCGCGGCGGGGTCGTAACGGCCCGGCAGGGCACGGCCGAGCCAGCGGTCGACGACCGGTTCGAAGCGCACCAGGTCGCTCTTGTTGACGGCGAGCGCGGCGGGGGCGGCGACGAGTCCGCCGCGCTGCCGGGGGATCCGGTTGAGCACGGTGGCGAAGGCCTCGTCGCCGAGCTCGCGCAGTCGCAGTCCGCTCTGTTCCCGTACCGGTTCGAGCGAGGACAGGCGGAGGGCGCGCAGCGGGTCGAGGACGAAGATGAAGGCGTCGACGCCCATGAGGAAGCGGCCGACCTCGCTGTCCTGCGCGAGGTCCTCGCCCGCGAGGTCGAAGAAGACGACGGGCCGGGGTGTGGCGCCGCCCGCCGAGACGAGCAGGCCGTCGGCGAACCGGGCGAACGTCTGCTGCCCGGTGCGGCCCAACTGCCTCCCCTGCTGCAGGCTTTGGACCCGCTCGCGCAGATAGGCGCGGTGCGCCTCGGGGTTGAGCGGCAGGCATTTCAGTCCGTACGGTTCGAGGCCGCCGAGTTCGACCTCGCCCAGCATGGCGGCGAGCAGATGGGTCTTGCCGACGGAGGAGCTGCCGACGAGGGCGATGGAGAGCGGCTCGCCGTTGACGAGGTAGGGCAGCGGCAGTTCGTGACTCTCGTCGCCGTCCACCGTGTGCGGGCACAGGTGGTACGCCTTGCGCAGGGCGTCCGCGATGTGGGCGGGCCGGCGGTCGGCCCTGAGGTCCAGCGGGATGCGGTTGCCCTTGGCGTCGATGGTGACGAGCAGGCGTTCGTCGTACTCGACGGGGAGCAGGCAGTGCGGGCACATCCGGCTGCGGGACGGCGGCGCCTGGAGGAGTTCGGAGGGCGGCGCGGCCGCGCGCGGCGGTTCGGCGGCGCGGGGGGCGCCGTGGCGGGGCGCGGGGGCGCGGGGGGCTTCGCCGCCGCCGAAGATCTTGCTCATCAGGGAGGGGCGCGACGGGCGCGGGTCCCGCGCGGGAGCCTCGGGTGCCTCGGCGGCCGGACCCGCGCCCGGCCGGCTCCTCCCGGTCAGTGCGCGCTTCCGGGCGAGCTGGGCGTCGTACTGGGCGCGGAACGGTTCGAGCACATCGACCGCGTCGGCCCCGGACGCGAGCGGGTCGGGCACGTACAGGAGCCTCAACAGCTCGGCGGGCTCCGGTCGTTCCGTCGCGTTCGGGGAGAAGAGACCGCTGTGCTGGAGGGCGGCGAGGCGCCGGTAGTCGGCGAGGTCCGCGGGCGGCCCCTCCCCGCGGTCGGGGCGGCCGGAGAGCAGGTAGTAGGCGAGTTCGGCGACGGACCACAGGTCGTCGCGCGGGTCGACGGTGCCGCGCCCCGCGCGCTGCTCGGGCGACGCCCAGGGAGCCGCCCCGAAGGGTTCGCGCGCCTCTCCCGCGCGCAGCGCCGCGTACGGTTCGCAGAGCCGCACCCGGGCGCCGTCCCACCGGACGTTCTCGGGCGTGATCGCCCGGTGGACGAGGCCGAGGTCCCCCAGGAGGCGTACGGCCATGGCGAGTTGGCCGGTGATCCGCTCCTGGTCCTCGGCGCCGAGCCGCCCCGCCCAGTCGGAGAGGGGACGCCCGCTCGGCGGCCGGTAGAGCACGAAGGGTTCGGCGGCGGTCAGGTCGAAGCCGACGATCCGGGTGAGGACGCCGACGAACCTGTCGCCGCCGTACCGCCGTTCGAGGGCGACGGAGGCGGCCACCTCCCGCTCCAGGAGGCCGTACGCCCGGGGGTCGCCCTGCGCGGACGAGGCGAGCCGGTACTGGACGACGGGCACGCCACCGGCCCCCAGGACCGCCCGGCGCGCGAGGAACCCGGGGCGTCCGGGGGGCCGGTGGTCCTCCCCGTACCGCACGACGAAGCGGCTCTGCGCCTCCCTGGGGGTGAGGAACTCCAGTTCCTGGTAGTACGGGTGGGGCGGCGGGCTCGGTTCGCTCAGGTGGTCGGGGTGGTCCGGGCCGATGGGTCGGCTCGGACCGGTGCCCTGGCCGCGGTCGCCCTGGCCCGCGGCGTGGTTCCGGTCCTCGGGACGGTCCGGGTCGCGCTGGTCGTTCGGATGGTTCGGGTCGGTCACGGTTCTCCCGCCTCCTCGGCGCGGACGGTGTGCACGACGTCCGCGCGCAGTGGTACGAGGCGGAGGATTCCGGCGTGGCGTCCCGCACCGGTCCATACGACGTCCTCGGCGATGCCCCGCCAGATGTCGTCGCCCGCGGCCCCGCGCCGCATCGCCTCCGGTACGAACCGGACCTGCCGGGCGGCGAGCGGGTCGTGGGAGAGCAGTCGCATGTGCTCGGGGCCGCAGAGCGCGACCGTGCGGGCGGGGTCGTCCTCGGCCAGGACCAGCCGGGCCACCGCGTCCGGGGCGACGCCGGTGAGGCGGGCGGCGTCGGGCCGGTCGGAACGGTCGGTGAAGGCGGCGAGGCCGGAGAGCGCGTCCTGGTCGCGGAGGCCTTCGTAGCGGGGCGGCGGCGAGGCGGCGACGTCGCGCTCCAGACGCACCCGGGTGTCGTCCAGGAGCTCCGCGATGCGCTCCTCGTGGACCGAGGGCACCACGGCCCCGGGGTCACGCTCGACGCCCGCCCAGCACCGGTCGAGGATCAGGAGGGTCCCGGCGACCAGGTCACCGACGAGCGTGTCGACGAGCAGGGGTCCGCCGTCGCCGTACCGTCGCTCCAGCCACGCGGGCGCGGGGCCGGACTCGGGGCCGGCTCCCGGTCCGGCCCATGCCGCCCCGCCGCCGGCGGCGGGGTCCCGGTCGGAGGGCGCGGTCGACCTGTACGGCCCTGAGGGCCCGGCCGGCGCGGAAGGTCCGAACGGGTCGGAGGCGCCGAACGCCTCGGAGGGCCCGAAGGGATCGGAGGCGTACGGAGACCCGTCCGCCGGCGGGGCGGGGGGCCGTAGCGGCGACGGGACCTCCTCGTCCATGTCCGACCAGACGTCGTCCGCGCCGCCGTCCCCCCAGTCCTCCCAGCTCCACGACGAGGTGCCGCCGTCCGGCTCCGGCGGCCCGGCGGACTCCCTCCGGGGCCCCCGCTCCGCCGGGTCGGCCGAGTCGGCCGACGGCACGTACGCGTACCCCGGCCCCTGCGGGTGGGACGGACCCCGGCCGTGCGCGTCGGCCGTGTCCGCGAGGCCCCGGAGCAGCCGGGCCACCGCGCCCGCGCCCGCCGAGCAGTGGTGCCGCACCTCGGCGAAGAGCCAGTCGTGCACGGCGGTCGTGACCACCAGGCCCTGGACCTCGCGCAGGATCCGCCAGGCGTCCTCCGGGTCCGCCCGAACCCACCAGTCGTCCACGGCCCTGCTCCAGTCGCGGAGCGCGAGGAGGAAGACCGCCGTCAGGGAGGCCGCGAGGGCCACCGCCCCCGCCCACGGCGGCAGGCCGAGGAACTGGCCGAGACCCGCCCCGACGAGACCGCCGAGCACCCCGCCGAAGAGCCGGGGCGCCGCCCCCGTGGCACCTCCTCCGTCGATCCGCCCGTCCGGTGAACGGTTCGGCCTGCGCCTCAGCATCAGATGGGCGAGCCCGGCGGCGAGCACGCCGACGGCCGGACCGAGGACCCATCCGAGGACCGGCCAGACGCCCGCGAGCAGGGCCAGGAGGCCGGTCACGGCGAAGGCGACCGGCCGCGAACCGCCGGCCGTGAACGGGTACCGGCCGCCGAGCCGGCGCAGCCGCTCCGGCCCGCAGATCGCCTCCAGCCGGGCGAGCCGGGAGGCGCTGCCGACGGGCGCGGTGCGCGCGGAGAGCGCGGAGAGCCGGGCCGCCACGGAGCGCAACGGCAGCCCCTTGCCGATCAGTTCGTGGGTGTGGTCGCGCAGGGCGGGGACGATTCCGGCGCGCGAGATCTCCCGAGGCATCTCGGGCAGTTCGATGCCCCGGTCCCGCAGCACTCCCCGGTGCTCCACGGTGAGCCTGCTGCCGCCCGCGGCGGCGAACGCGTCCGCCACGGCGATCCGGAACCGTTCCAGCTCCCCCGCCACCCGCTCGATGTCCCCCGGCAGATCGACCGTACGGCCGACCCCCGTGAGGAGTCCGGCCGCGCCCCGCACCCGGTGGTAGCCGTCGACGGCGTCCTGGACGGCCTCGTCGCAGGTGGCGAGCCGGAGCCCCGCCCGGCCCTGGGCGGGCAGCCAGCGGTGGTCGGCCAGCGACCGCGGCAGGCTCTCGTCGAGGAGCAGCGCGAGCGCGGGCGGCACCTGCTCGGCCGACGCGGTGCCGGCCGGGACCTCCGGGCCGGTGAGCCCCTCCACCGCCTGCCGCCAGGCGCGGGCCCGCGCCTCGTCGGTGAGGTCGTGCTCCAGGACGCGCACGGCGGGCACGGCGACGCCGTGCACCACCTCGCCGAGTGCGCGCAGCACCGCGTCGAAGACCTCGGGGGTGGACAGGACGTCGACGAGCGGACGCAGCACCGCCTCCGCCGGGACGTCTTCCTCCGTCGTGTCGAAGAGCCACAGGACGCCGGCGGCGGGCGGGCGGAGGGTGAGGGTGCGGCGTACGGTCCGCTCGCCCCGGACCCCGACGGCCAGGCAGACGATGTGGGCGGGCCCGTAGGAGGAGAGCCGCTCGTACAGCAGCTGGTGGGAGACGAGCCGGTCGGCCTCGTCGAGGACGAGGAAACGGCGCTCGCCGCCGGGCTGCGGGGCGTCGAGGGCGGCCCGTACGACGGCGTCGGCGTCGTACGCCCCCGCCGTCCGCAGGTCGAGGCAGACGGCGTGGCCGGGCAACGGCCGTTCGGGGAGGACGCGCGCGCTCACTCCGCCTCCCGGGACCGGTCGCGGTGGTGGGGCCCGTCGTCGAAGTCGGCACCGAAGTCGGGTTCGACGACGGGACCGAAGTCGGGCTCGGGTTCCCTCTCCCAGTCCTCCCAGTCCTCCTCGAAGGCGGAGCTGGGCCGGGGCGGCGGCGCCGCGGGGCGCGGGCCGGGGGCGTCTCCGTTCCCGTACGCGGTACGGGGATCGGGCACGGCGCCGGTCCCGTACCCGGTCCGGGGCTCGTCGTCGTAACCGGCGCGGGGCTCGTTCCGGTACCCGGTCCGGGGCTCGTTCCGGTACCCGGTCCGGGGCTCGTTGTCGTACCCGGCGCGTGGGGCGCTCTCGTACGCGGCGCGCGGGCCGCTCTCGTACGCGGGACGGGCGCCGTTCTCGTACGAACGGGGTCGTCCCGCCCCCTGCGGGCCGCCCCTCTGCCCCTGGCCTTGGCCCTGGCTCTGCCCCTGGCCCTGGCTCTGGCCCGGCACCGTTCCGGCGCGTGGCGCGTGGCGTTCGTACAGTGCCCGCAGGCTCGACCGGGTCGCCCGGGCCGACCTCGGGAAGCGCATGTCGAGGGCGCCGGGGAAGGTGACCTCCCAGAAGTGGCGCAACGGGGCGAGCCATTCGATCTCGGATTCGCCGTACTCCCCGTACTCCGCGACGAGCCGGTCGATCAGGGCGAGCTGGCGCGGCGCGACCTGCTCCACGAAGTGCGAGAAGAGCGGCGACGGCGGCGCCGGGACCTGCGCGAGCCCCTTGGGAAGCGCCTGCATGAGGCGTTCGCAGAACTGCTCGATGATCTGCCCCTCGTCGAGCAGCGCCCACCGCTCGTACGCGCGCAGCAGCCCCGCCCAGCTGGTGAGCGAGCCGTCGAAGTCCTCCAGACGCAGGGACATGGCCGCGGACTCGCCGTCCTGCAGCCGGATGCGGACGCGGTGGGGCGAGCCGGCGGGGCCCTCGGTGTCGATGTGCCCGTTCCACATGGCGCAGAGCAGCCGGTGCAGGATGCGTTGCCGGTCGTGCTCGGTGGAGACCAGCCAGTCGTCCTCGTAACCGAGCCGCTGGCGCCAGTGCAGGAAGTCGTCCTCACCGGCCGAGTCGCGGGCCTCGGACCAGAGGCTGAGGACGTTGCGGACCTCCGAGATGTCGGTGAGGTTCATGCCGCTGCGGAAGAAGACGACGGTGATGGAGTCGGTGTCGCCGGCCCGGCTCTCCGGGGTCACCCGGGAGGGCAGGTTGAGTGCCTGCTCCAGGTACTCGCGGGCGCGGCCGTCGGACTCGCTCGCCGGGTGCACGATGAGGATCTTGAGCGGTCCGCTGCCGTCCGGGACGAAGCCCACCGGGATGAGCCCGGCGAGACGGGAGCGGAACTGGTCGAGCCAGCGCGGGTCGACCTTCGCCTCGGCGGTCTCGTCGCCCGCGGCGGCCCGGAGCAGCAGTTCCATGGAGGGCAGCAGGGGGCGTGCGAAGGCGTCCTCGTTGGCCTCGCCGAAGAGCCGCTTGACCCGCCGTTCGACGACCTGCTTGATCTCCTTCACCGCCGCTCCGGACGATCGGCGGACCGCGTCGAGGGCCCTCCTCCAGTCCTCGGGGCCGACGATCCGGCCGAGCAGGTTGGCGGCGTCGGAGGACTCGGGCAGGCCTTCGCTCTGGGCGAGCCGGTCGATGACGTCGTCGTAGAAGGCGCGCAGGGTGTTCTGCGGGGGCAGCAGATAGGCGATGCCGGCGCGGTCGTCGCGGTAGAGGTCGCGTCGGCTGTCGGCGAAGGCCTTGCCCTCGTCCTGCTCGTGGTCGCGGAGCGCCTTGACGAGTTCGGCGACCTCGGAGCTCGCCTTGTTCAGGGAGGGCCGCCACTGGGCCTCGCCGTTCTGCCAGCCGTGGTGCCAGAGGGTGCGGGCCCGCCACTGGTACCAGGCCTGCTGGGCGGCGAGCGCGTCCTGGACGTCGGGGTCGCTCCACCGGGCCGGCACGACTCCGCCGACGGGGCCCTTGATCGGGGGGATGTTGGGGGCGGCGGTGTGGACGTTCGGGGGGCGTTCGGGTTCGTTCCGCCGGTTGTCGATCATTCCGGTGAAGCCTTCCCTCGCCACCCGGTCGGGGTGGCCGGGCAGGCCCGTCAGGATGACCTTGATCTGGAACGGGTCCATGGCGCCGAGGAGTTCGCGGACTCCCGCACTCGGCCGGAAGTCCTCGGTGAGGCGCGGGATCTCGCGGGCGAGACCGGTGTCGAGGCGGCGCAGGGCCTCCTCCATGTCCCCGAGCCGGTTCCGCAGTTCCTGGGTGATCCTCGTCTTCCCCCGGGGGAGCTGCTCGGGCAGGGGGACGTCCTGGGCGTCGCGGGTCCAGAGGCGGCCGATGCCGGAGCGGTTGAACAGCTCCCTGACGTGGTTCTGTCCCTCCCGGTCGGGGCGCCGGGCCCGCTCGGTCATGCCGCGTACGGCCTGGGCGAGGAGCCGGGCGGCGACGATCTCGGCGAGGTCGTCGACGGGGACGGTGAGCGCGGCGGCGAGGCTGGTCGACATGCCCCGGTAGCCGATGCCGGTACGGGCCGGGGTGGAGCGTTCCACGCTCTTGTTGATGAAGCTGGCGGCGAAGGACTGGTAGTCCTCCTCCGCGCGGGTCGCCGAACCATTGTCCTGGCCGAGGTCGGTGCCGATCAGCGACATCACCATGGCGGCGATGGAGCGCCGCAGGTCCTCGCTGTTGATGACGGAGGGCTTGGAGAAGAGGAAGGCGGTCTGCATGGTGGCGGGACGCAGCGCGACGACACCGTCGCCGGGGTACGTGACGCTGAGCCGCCCGCGGTCCTCCACGTCGCCGACCTGGTCGACGGCGTCGGGCACGTTCTGGTCGTCGACGAGCCGCGAGAGGTCCACGAGGGCGCGGGCGGAGTTGAGTTCGGCCTCGCGTCCGCCGCCTGCCTCGGGCGGGAAGGCGGAGGGCATGACGACGAGCGGGTAGATCTTCACCCCGGGCACCCGGGCGTTGCGGAACTCGTGCCCGATGAGGTGGATGAAGTCGTAGAAGATGCCGGCCCCGGTGCCGCCAGCGACGGAGAAGGCGACGAACACGTCGCAGCCCCGGATCTTGCCGCCACCGACCCGCCGCAGGTCGCCCGCGGCCTGTCCGATGGACCCGATCGCCTCGCGGAGCTGCCGCAGGACGGGTTCGAGCCCGGAGCGGAGGGTCGCGAAGAGCGCGGAGCGTCCGACGGTCGGCAGCTGCCCCGCCCCGTTGTTCAGCGGGGCGACGCGCGGCTCACGGGCCTTCGGCGGCAGCCAGAGCCGGGTCTCCTCGGGGACGGAGACGCGCAGCATGCGCGTCACCTCGGGCGAGGAGTCGAAGTCGGTGGGCAGCAGGTCGCGGACGATCCGCGAGGTGCGGGCGAAGGCGGCGCCCTCGGCGCCCTTCGCCTTGAACTGCGGGTAGTTGAGCAGCTCGGCCTCGCTGAAGTCGGCGTAGACGAACTGCAGGCAGTCGGGCAGCTGGAAGGGCATGCGGCGGCCGCCGTCGACCAGGTCGGTGCCGTCGGGGCCGCACAGCTCCCGGCGCAGACTGCGTTCGAGTTCGGTGCCGATGCGTCCGCCGGTGCCGCCGAGGCCGACGAAGAGCATGGGCTGATAGATCTTCATGTCGTTCTCCTCGATGACCCGTTCAGAAGAGGTGGTCGCTGTCGGCGCTCGCGCCGGGTGAGCCGTCCGCGTCCGTTCCGGTGAGGCGGCCGGAACCCGCGCCCGCGTCGCCCGCGCCGCCGCCGCCGGCTCCGCCGCCGGTACGGCGAGGGGGGCGGAACCGCGGTGTGCTCCGGCCGCCGGCCGGGGCCGGGCGGCCGCCCCGTACGACCAGCTCGTGGTCGCCGAGCCCGGCGGGCTCGCCGGGCCGCACGGGGACCTGCGCGCCGCCGCGGGGGCGCAGCAGCAGCTCGCCCGCGCCGGTGCGGCGCAGCACATGGGCGGAGGAGCCGCCGCCGGGGACGCGGCGCAGGGTGGCGGGCGCCCCGTACGGTTCGTCGACGGCGAAGGCGAAGGCACCGCCGGGGCTCTGCCCGCGGCGGACGGTCAGCGAGTCGAGCGACCGTCCGTCCTGGCAGAGTTCGAGCGTGACGCCGGTGAGGTCGCGACGGCGGCGCCGGAAGGAGAGCCGGATGCCGACGAAGGTGCCCACGAGGAGGACCACGACGGCCCCGCCGGTCACGGCCTTCCACCAGCGTTCCCACCAGGTCGGCGGCTCCACCACCCGGACGTTCAGGAGCGCGCCGCGCAGGGTGCGGTCGCCGTCCGCGGTGTCCACGACGGTGACCTGGCCGCCGAGCGCGCCGTAGGGCGTGTTCTTGCCGACCGTGACGGTGAAGGGGATCCGGGTGCTGCCGTTCGGCGGGGCCGTGACGGTCGCCGGGGCGACGCCGAGTTCGGCGCCCGGGGTCTGGTCCGCGAGTGCCAGCCGCAGGGTGTGCGGCGCGGAGTCGTTGTTGGTGACGTCGAGGGTGCCCCGGACGGTGGCCCCGGGGTGCACGGTGTCGCTGTCGACGGTGAGGGCGGCGGTCACCAGCGGCGCGCCCTCGGCGACGACGGCGTGCAGCGGGCGCCGGTCGGAGGTGATCCCGGGCGCCTCCATGCGGGTGACGAGCTCCAGGGCGCCGGTGGCGCCCGCGGGGACGGTGAGCGTGCCGGTGAACCGGACGTCGCCGGCCTTGGCGTCGGGGGCCTTGCCGTCGTCGGCGAGCCGGAAGGTGACGGGTTCGAAGCCCTCGCCGCTCAGGTCGGCCGCGACCGAGAGGTCGGCCAGCTGGCGCGGGTCGGTGATGACGACCCCGCGCCGGGTCTGCATCTGCACCTCGACCTTGACCTGCTCGCCGGCGCGCGGGGACGCCGGGTCGAGGACGACGGCGGAGCGCAGCCGGCCCTGCCAGATCGCCCGGACGGCGACCTCCCGGTCCCCGTGGCCGGGCGGCGCCTCGATGTGCACCCGCCAGGGGCCGGGCAGCGGGTTCTTCACCCGCAGCGCCTCGACCGGGCCGTTCTCGCCGCTGACCTCGAAGGAGGAGCCGTCGAACTCGCCCCGGACGGGGACCTTGCGGCCGGCCGGGTCGTAGTAGGTGACCCGCACCTTCGGGTCGTGCTTGGCGACCGTGAGGGAGCCGTCGGTGGCGATCGGCGGGATGGTGACGGTGAGGTCGGCGGGCGGCTTGCCCGCGGTGCCGTGGGCGATCCGGGCGCAGCGGGCGGCGGCGAAGGTCTCCTGGAGCGCCTTGTCGATCTCGGCGGAGGTGTCGACGACCCGCATGCGCGGGGCGGAGCCGGGGATCTCGGAGCAGGCGCCGCGGTAGCCGCCCTCGGCCATCGCGGTGAGGCCGGCGCGGTCGAGCTCGCTGCCGAAGCCGAGGGGCCAGATCTGGACGCCGGCCGCCCGGGCGCGGGCGAGTTCCTCGACGAGCCGCTTCGCCCCGTTGGACTGGCGGCTCTCCCGGTCGGTGCCGTACTCGGGGCTGTCGGCGACGTCGAGCTTGCCGTCGGTGAGCAGGAACACGACCTTGGGGGTGCCGGGCTTCCCGGTCCCGGTGCCGGGTCCGGCCGCGGCTCCCGTGAGGCGGGTGACGGCCTGCCGGATCGCGGCCGGGAAGTCGGTTCCGGGGCCCATCCGGGCGGTGTCGCGGCGCCCCAGTTCCTGGACGCAGTGGCTGAGTTCCTCACGGCCCGCCGCGTCGGCGACGGTGAGCTGGCACACCTCGCGTACGGGCGACTGGCCGCGCTTCTCCGAGCTGCCGAAGCCGATGACGGCGGCTCGGGAGCGCTCCGATATCTCGCCCTGGACGAGCAGCGCCGCCGCCTCGGTCTCGCGTGCCAGGTCCTTGTCGGCGAGGCTCGCCGACTGGTCGACGACGACCGCGAAGTCGATGGGATCGGGCCCTTCCGCGGGGTCGGCGGGCGCGGCGGGTGCTGCGGGAGCGGTACGGGGGACCGTCCGCGCCCCGGAGACACCGGGCGCGCCCGATGCGGTGGTCGCCGCGAGCGGGCCGGCGAGCGCGAGGAGCGCTCCGGCGAGGAGCAGGGCGCTCCCCTTGTTGGTCCACTGCATGTTCTCTCTCACCACAGTTCGCTGAAGAGGGCCAGAAGGGCGCCGAGCGCGAGCGCGGACACGCCCAGGCGCAGCCACCGGTACTTCGCCGCGAGCACGAGGCCGTGCACGCTGGCCTGTTCGAGGAGCCAGCCGGTGGCGTCCGCGCCGGGTGCGGCGAGCCGCTCGCGCAGCGCGGTCACCGACGGTCCGCCCGTGAGCTCGCGCAGGAACGTGCGGTCGGCCCCGATCCGGGTGCGGGGCAGCACCACCGAGACGAGCATCAGGACACCGGCCGTCCAGAGCGCGCCCGCGAGGAGCAGCAGGACGAGCCCGGGTCCGGAGTCGGGCAGGAGGCCGCGGTCTCCGGAGAAGACGACCGCCAGGAAGGCGAGGGCGCCGGAGAGCAGGATCGCGGCCTTGGTGTCGGCCCGGCCGATGTCCTCCCGGACGGTGGCGAGCAGCCGTTCGGCCATGAACCTGAGCTCCTCGGCGGGTACGGGTACGGGTACGGCGGCGGGCGCGGGAGCGGGAGCGGGCACCGGGGAGGGCGTGGGGGCGGGCACAGGCGTGGGGACAGGCGCGGCTGTGAGCGCGGGCACCGAGGTGGGCGCGGGCGCCGGGGCCGGCGCGGCTGTGGGCGCGGGCGCCGGCGCCGACGCGCCGGCCGGTTCCCCGTCGCGCGCCGTGGGCGCCGCCCCTGTCGGGTCCTGCCCGAGCCCCGGGGAGCTCGTCATTCGTCGTCCCAGTCGGTGAACTCGGAGCTGGGCCGGGCCGGACGGGCGGGCCTCCGGGTGCGGTCGCGCCCCTCCCTGTCGTAGGGGTCGTCGCGGTCGTACCGGTCGTTCCGCTCGTAGGCGTCGCTCCGCCGGTACGGGTCGCCGTCCTCGTACCGGTCGTGTCCGTCGTCGTGGCCGTCGTCGTGCCGGTCCCGCGAGCGGGCGCGCTCACGGTCGTCGTCGCGGCCCCGCTCCCGCGCCCTGCCGCGCTCCCGCTCGGAGCCGGACTCGACGCGGGTCGGCTCGTAGACGCGGGGCCCGCCGGGGGCCGGGGCGTCGCCGCGGTCCTGCTCCTCGTACCAGTCGGGGCGGTTCGGCTCCGGCGCCGCGTCCTCCAGGGCGAGGCGGTGCGGCGGGGGGTCGCCCGAGGGGTTGAGCACCCGGTTGGTGATGACGTCGAGGACCGTGCCGGTCTGCGTCCGCAGGTACATGAGCACCTGGTACATCTGCTCGCCGATGTCGTGCCGTTCCAGGACGCCGGTGTCGAGGAGCCGGTTGAAGACGGCCAGGTAGTCCTCCTGGCCCTCGCGCCGCTCGCGCTGGAGCTGGGTGCGGATCTCCCACTGCTTGTCGGGGTGCATCGCCATGTGGTGGGCGATCTGGGCGAGGTCGCCGCGCCGGAAGAGGGCCTCCATCTCGCGGGCGCGGTCGGCGACCAGGGCCCGCTCGGCGGCCTCCCTGCGCCGCTCGGCCTCGGCGACGCGCTCGTCGGCCTCCATGGTGACGCCGACCCGGTCCCGGCGCGAGACCTCGGCCTTGACGGAGTCGTCGAGGTCGACGAAGACATGGACGCGGGTCCGCAGCCCGATGTCCGCGCCGAACCTGAGGCGGCCGGTGCTCAGTTCCTCGCGTACGGCCTCGTCGGCGCGCTGCGCCTCGGTGATCCGGAACCGCCGGGAGATCCTGCGCAGCCCGTCGAGCAGCTCGTCGTGCAGCAACTCGGCGACGTCCTCGACCTGTTCGCGGACGACGATGTGGGGGTCGGTCACCACCCACTGGACCCTGGCGACGGCTTCGAAGAAGACGCCGTCGCCCGCGGCGGGCAACTGGAGCCTGAACTCGGTCACATTGCGCCCGAGTCGAACTTCGAAGACGGTGTACGCGGAGCCGAGCAGCGGCTTGTTGACGTCCTCCACGCGGTCCGGCCAGACCACCCGGTGGCCGCCGTTGCGGTAGAGCAGCACCGCCGCGACCTTGCCGCTCCGGCGGCGGTACGGGGGTGCGTACTCGGCGATCAGCGGCCCGCGCGGCCGCTCGCCGGAGCGGGACCCCGCACCGGACCCGCCGCCGTCCCCGCTCCGCGGCCCGCCCCGGCCCCGTACGCGCCCCCCGTCGTGCCGCTGCTGCTGCTCTCGGTCCAGCTCCTCGTCCGGGTCCATGTCCAGGTCCTCGTCCTCGTCCCGGCCGCCGGCGTGCCGGCCACCGCCGTTCTGCCCGTCGTACCGCTGCCCGTCGTACCGCTGCCCGCCGCGCCCCTGTCCGCCGCCCGGCCGCCCGTCGCCGGGCCGGCCCGCGTACCGCTGCCACTCCCGGTCGTCCCGGTCGCGGCCGTCACGTGGCCGCTCGTCACGGGCCTGCTCGGCCCGGCCCCGCTCGTCGCGCGCCCGCCCGTCCCGTCCCCCGCCGTCGCGGCCGCGGTCCTCGCGGTCCCGGTCGTCCCAGCGCATCCGCTCGTCCGGCCGGCGGTTCCTGTCCTGCTCGGGCCCGGTCATCGGTTCGCTCCTTCCGTCACGGCGTCCCACATCCGGCGCGCCGCGCCTCTGTCCAGGGGCCTGTCACGGTCCCGGACCAGTTCGTTCAGCAGGCCCCTGAGCCGGTCACGGTCGCGCCGGTCCACCGCGAGGCGCGGCAGGAAGGCGCAGACGAGCCCGAGCGACTCCGGGTCCTTCGCGGCCCGCCGGAGCATCCCGCCGAGTGCCTCGAGGGCCGACTCGCCCGAGCGTGCGGTGGTGAGCGTGGACCGCAGCAGCGCGGCCAGTTCGGCGGCGAGCTCGGGCCGGGTGGCGAGCAGCGCGATCAGCAGCGGGCGGGCCGCGTGTCCGTCCAGCTCCGGGACCTCCCGCAGCCCCCACAGATGGGTGGTCCGGGTGCTCAGGGCACGGATGACGGCGAGATGGACGAGGTTGGCGAGGTTGAGCCGGCCGTCCTCGAGCCACTGCCGGAGCCGTCGGAGCACGGGCGCGGGCTCGCCGCAGGCGAGCAGCCGCGCCACGCTGAACGCGGCGGGCACCAGGACCTCGATGTCGCCGGCCTCGCGTGCCCTGACGACCCGGGCGATCGCGTCGAGCGAACCGGAGACGCCACCGGCGGCCAGGACGTAGCCGTGGGCGAGCAGGGCGGTCCTGACGAGCAGCTCGTCGTCGGACGCGGCCCAGTTCTTGAGGACGTCGGCGACGGCGGGCCGGACGCGCGGGTCGCGCGCGGACTCGGCGAGCGCGGTGGCGGCCGCCATGCGGGCGAGCGGATCGTCGGTCACGGCGAGCGGCACCACCAGCTCGCGGAAGCCGTGGATCCAGTCCCAGGAGCAGAGGACACCGGCCGCGATGGAGGCCCGTACCCACACCTCGGGGCGCGGGTCGTCGCACAGCGAGCGGAGCCAGCGGGCCACCGGGCCGCGGACGTTGTGGTAGCCGTGCCAGATCTCGCCGAGCACGGCTCCGGCGAGCGCCTCGCCCTGGAAGCGGACGGCCCGCACGGGCACCTTGGCCGGGCCGAGGTCCAGCTCGCCGTCCTCGAGGACGGCTCGCGCCTGCACCGGCCGGTGCTCGGCGTGCGTCCCGAACAGGCGTCGGCCCGGCGGGTGTTCGGGGTCGAGGGTGACCGCGAGCTCCCAGGCGAGGAGTTCGGCGGCCTCGGCCGCGAGGCTGTACGCGGAGCCGTTGAAGACGGCGACGGCGATGCGGAACGCCCCGGCGTTCAAGGCCGGGAGGGCCTCGGGGACGGCGCCCGGACGGTCGGCGCCCGCGAACCACTCGCGTGCCTGGGAGCGTACGAAGGAGGCGCATTCGGCCAGGAGTTCCTCGTCCGTCACCTCGCCGCGCCAGTGCCGGGCCAGGTGGTCGGCGAGCCGCGCCGCCTCGCGGGGCCGCAGCTCCTCGAGGCCGAGGGCCTCGACCACGTCCCGCCGCGCGCCGCGCGCCCGGGCGGCACCGAGGGCCTCGGCGGACTCGGCGCGCAGCTGGTTCCAGAGGTGGCGGTGGAGGACCTCGTCGGCCGGCGGCGGCGCGCAGTACATGCCGTACCGGCCGCGGAGCAGCCGGTCGGCGAGCTCCCCGTTCTCGACGAGGACGATCCCGTACGCCTCGCGGCCGCGCAGCAGATCGCCGAAGCGGTCCAGGTGCAGTTCGGAGAGCCGGGTGGCGGAACGGCGCGGGACGGCGGTGTGTTCGCCGCGGCCGGAGCGCGCGGCGCGCGGCTCGCCCTCGGCCTCGCGGACGTCCTCGGTGAGCAGCTCCAGGAGGTGGCCGCCGCTCTCCTGGAGCACCTCCTCGGTGATCTCGTCGACGCCGTGGCGCGGGTCGAGCCGGAAGACCTTGCCGCCGGTCAGTTCGTCGAGGAGGGCGAGCGCGGTGGCCTTGCGGCCGCTGCCGGGCTCGCCGCACAGGACGAGGACCCGGTGGTCGCGGAGCCGGTCCCGCATCCGCCGGTAGCCGGAGGTGGCGCAGTAGACCCGGCCCAGGTGGTCGAGCGTCTCGGGCGGGACGGGCCCCTGGACGAAGTGCGCGGTGCGTTCGGAGCCGTACAGGGCGAAGATCTGGTTGCCCTCGAAGACGGTGCCGTCGCCGTGGATGGTGGTGAGGCGGTCGGCGCCGCCGCCCGCCCAGGTGCGGACGGCCCGGCGTGCCGTGTCGGCCCCGCCGGTGTCGCTCTCGCCGCCGAGGAGCCCGCGGTCGGCGGCCGCGAAGACGCTCGGCTCGCGGGGCTGCTCGGCGTCACCCCGCTCGGACCCGTCCCGGTCGCGATCCCGGTCGCGATCCCGGTCCCGGTCACCCCGGTCTCGGTCCCCCCGGTCGCCGCCGCGATCGCCGCCCCGGTCCGGCGCGTCGGCCCGGTCGCCGTGGCCGTGCCCGGCGTCCGAGGAGTCGCCCTGCGGCGCGTCGTCCTCGTCGCTCACTCCGGCTCACCCGCCCCGGAGGCCGTACCGGAACCCGCACCTGAGCCGGAGCGCGGAGCCGACCCGGAACCGGAACCGGAGCCGGAGCCCGAACCGGAACCGGACCGGGGGCCGGAGCCCTTGCCCGCGTCCCTGCCCGAGTCCCTGCCCGAGTCCTTGCCCGCGCCCCTGCCCGAGTCCTTGCGGATTCCGGTGAACCCGCCGTGGATGGTGTTGCCGTGGATGTCGAGGAGGTCACCCCCGACGTGGTACTCACGGTTCCCTCCCACGGGCCGGGGGGGGGGGGGGGGGCCCCCCCCCCCCCCCCCCCGGGGGGGGGGGGGGCCCCCCCCCCCGCCCCCCCCCCCCCCCCGCCGCCGCGCCCCCCCCCCCCGCCCCCCCCCCCCCCCGCGGGGGGGGGGGGGGGGGCCCCCCCCCCCCCCCCCCCCAACCGCCGGTCCGTGGCGCCCCCGCCGGCGGCCGCTCCCCCGCGACCGCCGGCTCCCCCTCGGGCGCCGGCTCCCCCTCCGGCGGCAGTTCCCCGTCGCGCCCGATCAGCGGCGGCGCGGGCCTGCGCGGCACGTGGAACCAGGCGGCCTCGTCGGTCTCCTTCGACCGGATGCGGGCCGACCGGTAGTGGTCCGGCTCGACGTACCGCCCGCCGTCGGCGACCACGTTCCCGTACAGCCAGTCGGAGACGACGACCACGAGATCGATCTCCGGGGTCTCGTTCATGATCCGCTTGGCCGGGGGGCTGTCGCAGAGCCGGGCGGCGAGGTCCACCGCGCGTCCGACGAGCCCGTGCCGGTCCTGGCTCACGAGCCCCGCGTTCATCCCGATCCGCAGCCGCAACGGCCTGGACCGGCCCCGGTTGTGGGCGCGCAGGCTCTCGTACAGCGTGTCGATCCACCGGCCGACCATGAGGGTCGGCGGCACGTCGGGACGCAGGGCGGCGAGGATGCCGTCCCCCCGGTCCTCCTGGTGGAAGGTCCCGGGCTCGATCCCGACGGAGCTGTACGCGTCGTCGAAGGCGGCGTACATCGCCGCCCGCTGGTGTTTCTTCTCGGCCAGGTCGAGCGTCCCGGAGCCGCAGATGTCGCCGAAGACGACGAACCGGTGAATGCCGCCCGCTTCTCCGCCCACGTCTCCGCCCACTTCCCCGTTCACTCCCGCACTGCTCACTCTCGGACTCCCTGTGTGCTGTCCCGGTGCCGTTGGTGCCGTGGTGGTGCGTGTCCAGACTGGCCGCGTTCCGCGACCGGCGATGTAGCCGTTTACACACCCGGCGGAGATTCGTCCGCCGGTTCTCCGCCGGGGCGCGCGCGCCCCTCCGCGAGCAGCACCAGGACCCGCATGTCGATCACGATGACGGTGCGGTTCGCGGTGCGGACCACGTCCTGTTCCCGCAGCAGGCGCAGCGCCTTGGCCACCGCCTCCCGGGTCGCTCCGATGGCCGCCGCCAGGTCGTGCTGCGGCAGCGGAAGTTCGAGTACGGTCCCGGCCTCGGCCTGCCGCCCGGCGCGCTCGGCCAGCTCGACGAGGCGGGCCGCGAGGCGCTGGAGGACGGTCTCGGAGGCGAGCGCGCGGCGCTCTACGTCGGCGCTCCGCAGCCGGGTCGCGAGCTGGCGCATGATGAGCGAGGTGGCGTGCGGCCGGGCGGCGAGGAAGCGCCGGAACCGGTCGCCGGAGATCGCCACCGCCTCGACCCTGCCGAGCGCGGTGACGCTGGCGCTGCGCGGGCGCCGGTCGACGGCGGCGAGGTCGCCCACCACCTCTCCGGCGCCACGCAGGGCGAGGATGAGCCGCGAGCCGCGCTCGGTGCCCACGGAGACGACGGACCAGCCGGAGAGGAGCGCGAGGACGAAGGCGGTGGTGTCGCGTTCGCGGATCATCACCTCGCCGGGTTCGTAGACGCGCCGGGCGCCCTCGGCGATCAGGGACCGCCGGTCGGCCGCCGGGAGGGCGTGGAGGAAGGAGCGGTCCTGGCCGAAGAGACTCACCGCGCTCACCCCCGTACCGTTCTCGGGCCCTCCGGGGAAGACCGACCCGCCGATGGTCGACCGGCGTATTCGCGTGCGTGTTCCCACCTCAAGTGACGTGTCGCGTCACACTATTGACGCTGTGTCACGTCATGGGGTGAAGAACGCTAGAGGGTGCGGAAGAAATGCGTCAACGGGCACGGGGGGCGCAGGGGAGCGCCGCACCCGGCCTCCCTGCGCCCCCCGTCGAGGCCGGGCGAAGACCTCGCGAAGAGCGTGCGAAGGCCCTGCGGAGGCAGGGCGAACACACGTCGAAGCCCTCGCGGACTCCCACCCCTTCCGAGGGGGTGACGATCTCCGCAAGGGCTTCCTGGAGCCGAGGCCGAGCTGCCGCAGGGCCTTGCCGGCTCACGGGCTCACGGGCTCACGGGCTCAGTGCCACAGGGCCCCACGGCCCGAATGACTCACCGGCTCACCGGCTCACCGGCTCACCGGCTCACCGCCACAAGGCCCCGCGGCCCGAATGGCTCACGGGCTCAGGGGCGCGCAGGCTCAGAGGCCCGCGACCTCAGGGCCTCACTCGCCCGCTGCCGCAAAGCCCCCGCGGCCTCATCGCCGCAGGCCCCGCGGCCTCATCGCCGCGGGGCCCCACGCCCCGTCAGTGCCTCAGAGCCTCGGGTCCACCGGCTCCGATTCCAGGGCCAGGACCGCGAACACGGCCTCGTGGACCCGCCACAGCGGCTCCCCCTCGGCGAGGCGGTCGAGGGCTTCGAGGCCGAGCGCGTACTCGCGCAGGGCCAGCGACCGCTTGTGGCCGAGGAAACGCTGCCGCAGCCGCTCCAGGTTCTCCGGCCGGGTGTACTCGGGGCCGTAGATGATCCGCAGGTACTCCCGACCGCGCACCTTGACGCCCGGCTGGCCGAGCCGGCCCTTGCCGTCGCGGACCAGTGCGGCCAGCGGCTTGACGACCATGCCCTCGCCACCGGCTCCGGTCATCTCCAGCCACCAGTCGACCCCGGCCCTGACCGAGGCCTCGTCGCCCGTGTCGACGACGAGTCGCCGGGTGACCTGGAGCAGCCCGGTCGGATCGTGCTCCACGAGCCGGTCGAGCCAGGCGAGCTGCTCGTCGTGCGGGACGGCCGCGAGCGAGCGCCCGTGCGCCCCCAGGAGCTGGAAGGGCGCGAACCGCACCCCCTCCAGGCCCTCGGTCGGCCAGCAGTACCTGCGGTACGCCTCGGTGAACGCCGCCGCGTCCACCGCCCGCTCCCGCTGCTTCGCGAGCAGCCCGTCGATCCCCTCGACCCCGCGCGCCACCGCCTGTTCGAGCGCGGAGATCGCACCGGGGAAGACCGCGCCCGAGGCCGCGCCGACCGCCGCGTACTGCGCGCGGAGCAGCCCGGCCGACTTCAGCGACCACGGCATCAGTTCACCGTCGAGCAGCAGCCAGTCCGTGTCGAGCTCGTCCCAGAGCCCGGCGGCGCCGATCGCCGTCCGCAGCCGGTCGAGCACCTGCTCGGAGACGGCCGGATCGTCGAAGAACGGCCGCCCGGTACGGGTGTGCAGCACGCCGGTGATCCCTTCGACGTCCACACCGAAGCGCTCGCGGGCCGCTCCGGCGTCCCGGCAGACCAGGGCCACGGCGCGGGAGCCCATGTGCTTCTCCTCGCACACGACCCGCTGGACGCCGTCCGCCCGGTACTGGGCGAAGGCCTCGGCCGGGTGCTCCAGGTACCCCTCCTCCTTCGACGTGGCGGTGGGCGCCATCGTCGGGGGCAGATAGGCGAGCAGCCGCGGGTCGACCGCGAACCGGCTCATCACCTCAAGGGCCGCCGCCGCGTTCTCCTCGCGCACGGCGACGTTGCCCAGGTGCCGGGTCTCCACGATCCGCCGGCCGTGCACGTCCGCCAGGTCCAGGGGGCGGCCCTGGTGCCCGCCGGGCGCCTCGGTCGCGAGCGGCTTGGCCGGCTCGTACCAGACGCGCTCGGCCGGTACGTCGACGAGTTCGCGCTCGGGCCAGCGCAGCGCGGTCATCTTCCCGCCGAAGACCGCTCCGGTGTCGAGGCAGAGGGTGTTGTTGATCCAGGAGGTGTTCGGCACGGGGGTGTGGCCGTACACGACGGTGGCCCGCCCCCGGTACTCCTCCGCCCACGGGTAGCGCACCGGCAGCCCGAACTCGTCGGTCTCGCCGGTGGTGTCCCCGTACAGCGCGTGCGAGCGCACCCGCCCCGAGGTCCGGCCGTGGTACTTCTCCGGCAGACCGGCGTGGCAGACGACGAGGTTGCCGCCGTCGAGGACGTAGTGGCTGACGAGCCCTTCGATGAACCGCCCGACCTCGGCCCGGAACTCCTCGCTCTCGTGCCCCAGCTGTTCGATGGTCTCGGCGAGTCCGTGCGTCTCCTGCACCTTCCGGCCCTTGAGCCAGCGGCCCAGCTTGTTCTCGTGGTTGCCGGGGACGCACAGGGCGTCGCCCGCGGCGACCATCGTCATCACCCGGCGCAGGACGCCCGGCGAGTCGGGGCCCCGGTCGACGAGGTCGCCGACGAAGACGGCCGTACGGCCCTCGGGGTGGTGCCCGTCGACGTAGCCGAGCTTCGTGAGCAGGGTCTCCAGCTCGGAACGGCAGCCGTGGATGTCACCGATGATGTCGAAGGGGCCGGTGAGGTGACGCAGGTCGTTGAAGCGGCGCTCAAGGACGACCTGGGCGGCGTCGACCTCCTCGACGGACTTCAGCACGTGCACCTTACGGAAGCCCTCGCGCTCCAGGCCGCGCAGCGAGCGGCGCAGCTCGCGGCGGTGGCGCTGGATGACGTGCGCCGGCATGTCCGCGCGGTCGGGACGCGCGGCGTTCCGGCCGCGGCAGACCTCCTCGGGCAGATCGAGGACAATCGCGATGGGCAGCACGTCGTACGAGCGGGCCAGCTGGACGAGCTGACGCCGCGCCTCCTGCTGCACGTTGGTCGCGTCGACGACGGCGAGCCGACCGGCCGCGAGGCGCTTGCCCACGATGTAGTGCAGGACGTCGAAGGCGTCCTTGCTCGCGGACTGGTCGTTCTCGTCGTCGGCGACGAGCCCCCGGCAGAAGTCGGAGGACACGATCTCGGTCGGCTTGAAGTGGCGCCGGGCGAACGTGGACTTGCCGGAGCCGGTGGCGCCGACGAGGACCACGAGGGACAGGTCGGTGACGGGCAGGGTGCGGGCCGGGGTGGTGTCGGCCGGGTTCAGGGTCTCGGTGGTCATGCCTGTTCCTCCTTCGCGGCGGTCGGGCCGGGGGTGCGGGTCTTCCCGGCGGTCGGGGCCGGGGGCTGCTTCTGGTCCTGGTCCTGGTTCCGGTCCTGGTCCTGGTTCCGGGTGAAGACGGCCATCTGGGTGGGCGGTCCGACCTCGGGGTCGTCCGGGCCGACGGGGGTGAACCCGACGCCGTACCCGTACCGCTCGGCGACCGAGGCCGCCCAGCCCCGGAACTCCTCCCGGGTCCATTCGAAGCGGTGGTCGCTGTGCCGGACGTGCCCGGCCGGAAGCGACTCCCAGCGCACGTTGTACTCCACGTTCGGCGTGGTCACGAGGACCGTGCGCGGCCGTGCCGAGCCGAACACCGCGTACTCGAGGGCCGGCAGTCTCGGCAGGTCCAGGTGCTCGATGACCTCGCTGAGCACCGCCGCGTCGTAGCCGGTCAGCCGCTTGTCGGTGTACGCGAGCGAGCCCTGCAGCAGCTTCACGCGGGCCGCCTGCCGCTCCCCCATCCGCTCCAGCCGCAGCCGCCGCGCGGCGATCGTCAGGGCGCGGACGGACACGTCGACACCGACGACCTCCGCGAAACGGGTGTCCTTGAGCAGTGCCTGCACCAACTGGCCCTGACCGCACCCGAGATCGAGGACCCGGCTCGCCTCGGCCCGCTCCAGGGCGGCGAGGATCGCCGCCCGGCGCTGCTCGGCGAGCGGCACGGGCCGCTCCTCGGTGTCGGTCGACTCGTCGACCGCGTTGTCGACGTCGTCCACGTCCAGGCCGTCGGCCTCGGCGAGCCGCACGAGTTCGAGCCGCTCGTCCGCCTCACGCGTCAGACCCCGGCGGCGGGACAGATAGCGTGCCGTGATCAGCGTCCGCTCGGGGTGACCGGCGAGCCAGCCGTCACCGGCGCGCAGCAGCTTGTCGACCTCGTCGGGCGCGACCCAGTAGTGCTTGGCGTCGTCGAGCACGGGCAGCAGGACGTAGAGGTGGTTGAGGGCGTCCGCGAGCCGCAGCTCGCCCTCGAGCACCAGGCGCACATAGCGGGAGGCGCCCCACTCGGGGAACCGCCCGTCCAGGGCCACCGGCTCGGCGTCCACGGTGTCCCAGCCCAGCGGCCCGAACAGCCTGCGCACCAGCTCGGCGCCGCCCCGCGCGGGCAGCGCGGGCACCTCGACGCGCAGCGGCAACGCCTCGGCGGCCCGCTCGGGCATCGCCTGGCAGACGCCGTGCAGCGCCGTCTTGAAGACCTTCGCGAGCGCGACGGCGAGCAGCGAGGACGCCGCGTAGGGCCGGTCGTTCACGTATTGGGCGAGCGCGGAGTCCGGGGCGCCGCCCCGGCCCTTGCCCTTGCCGCGGCGCACCAGCGCCACGGGGTCCACCTCCAGGAGAAGTGCCGCCGTGCACCGCTCGGCGCTCGCCTCGGGGTAGAGGACGTGCGCCGTGCCGTGCGAGGTCGAGAACGTCTGCGCCCGCTCGGGATGCTTGTGCAGCAGAAAGCCGAGATCGGTCGCGGGACGCTCCGGGTTGCCGGTCGTACTGATCGTCAGGAACACACTTCCGAGTATGGTTCGCCACTGCCCTCCCGACCAGGCATTTTCCCGCGCCCCACGGCCCCGGGTGGAGCGGCGGGCGACACCGGGGACCGAGCCGGCGGCGAAGCCCGGGGCACCCCGGCCCTCAGCCCACGCCCCCGTCGGCGAGCAGGGACGAGCCGAGGGCGGAGATCGTCGTCGGCCCGACCCGGCAGCAGCCGCCGATGAGCCGGGCGCCGGACCCGGCCCAGTCGGTGGCCCGGGCCGGGTCGAAGGCGACGCCGCCGCGCCAGCCCCGCGCTCGGGCGTCCCACTGCTCCCCGCTGTTGGGGTAGACCACGGCCGGCTTCCCGGTCACGGCGACGGCGAGCTCGACGGCGGGCCCCGCCTCCGCCGGGTCGCAGCAGTTGACCCCGACCGCGACGACCCGGTCGTTCCCCGCGGCGACCGCGAAGGCCTCCGCCAGGTCCTGCCCGGCCCGGGTCCGGCCGCCCTCGACCGTGTACGAGAGCCACACCGGCACCCCGCACCCCTCGGCCGCCCGCAGCAGCGCCTCCGCCTCGGTCACGTCCGGCACGGTCTCCAGCGCCAGCACGTCCGGCTCCGCCGCCGCCAGCGCCTCGACCCGTGGCCGGTGGAACGCCTCCAGTTCCCGCACGGACAGCCCGTACCGTCCGCGGTACTCGCTCCCGTCCGCGAGCATCGCGCCGTACGGCCCCACGGACGCGGCGACCCACACCTCGTCCCCCACCCCCGCCGCGGCGGCACGGGCGAGCCCCACGCTCCGCGCGAGCAGCCGCGCCGCCTCCTCCCGGCCCACGCCCCGCCGGGCGAAGCCCTCGAACGTGGCCTGATAGCTGGAGGTGATGAGCACCCGGGCCCCGGCCCGTACGTACGCCGCGTGGGCCGCCTCGATCTGCTCGGGCCCGTCGGCCAGGAGCCGCGCGGACCAGAGCGCGTCCGAGAGGTCGCAGCCCTGTGCCTCCAGTTGGTTGGACAGCCCGCCGTCGAGGACGAGGACCCCCGCCCCGAGGGCTTCGGCGAGCGTACGGACCGGTTTCATCGGATCGCCCCGCTCATCCCAGCTGCGACTGGACCCGTGCCGAGATCAGCTCCAGGTGGTCCAGGTCGTCGAGGTCGAGGACCTGGAGGTAGACCCGGGAGGATCCGATCGCCGCGTACCGCCCGATCTTGTCGACGACCTCGGCGGGCGAACCCGCCAGACCGTTCGCCTTCAGCTCGTCCACGTCCCGACCGATGGCGGCGGCCCGGCGGGCCACCTCCGCGTCGTCCTTGCCGACGCAGACGACCAGGGCGTTGGAGTACACCAGGTCGTCGGGTGCCCGCCCGGCCTCCTCGGCCGCGGCCCTGACCCGGCCGAACTGCCGCTCGCTGTCCCCGATCGAAGCGAACGGGATGTTGAACTCGTCCGCGTACCGCGCGGCCAGCCGCGGCGTGCGGCTCGCGCCGTGGCCGCCGATCAGGACCGGGATCCTGTCCTGCGCGGGCTTGGGTAGCGCCGGGGAGTCGCTGAGCCGGTAGAACTCCCCCTCGTAGCTGAAGGTCTTGCCGATCTCGGTCTCCCACAGACCGGTGACGATCGCCAGCTGCTCCTCGAGCCGGCCGAACTTCTCCTTCGGGAACGGAATGCCGTAGGCCTTGTGCTCCTCCTCGAACCAGCCCGCGCCGAGGCCGAGTTCGACCCGCCCGCCGGACATCCGGTCCACCTGGGCGACCTGGATGGCGAGCACGCCGGGGAGCCGGAAGGTCCCGGCCGTCATCAGGGTGCCGAGGCGGATCCGCTTGGTCTCCCGGGCGAGCCCGGCGAGGGTGATCCAGGCGTCGGTCGGTCCGGGCAGCCCGTCGGCGGAGCCCATGCTGAGATAGTGGTCAGAACGGAAGAAGGCGTCGAACCCGAGCTCCTCGGTGGCCCGTGCCACCGTGAGGAGGGTGTCGTAGTCGGCCCCCTGCTGGGGTTCGGTGAAGATGCGGAGATCCATGCCTCCATCCTGCACCGTCGGGTGCGTGTCAACCTCTCCGTCAGCTCCTTGCGCGCCCCGGCTCGGTCGGGTGAATATCCGTCCCTCCGGCGGGCCGCGTCCTCCCCGGCCAGTGACCGGGGCCCGGCACCCGTCGTTGGCTCGGGCGGAGCCGGACCGCCCGGCCCGCGTGCCGGCGGCCGCTGCCGGTGCGTCGCTCTCTCTCGTGGCCCCGTCCTCGGCGGCGGGGTCCGGGCCGAGGAGGCCCCCATGTCCCAGGAAGCCGCGCCGGAGCAGGCCGTGCCCGAACACTCGGCGCCACGGTCGGTGCCCGAGCAGAAGGGCGCCGGCGCCCCCAAGGGCCTGCTGCAGCAGATGGAGGAACTGATGGCGGCGCTCTCGGCCGACCTCAACCAGCTGGACGCCGACCTCCAGTCCACGTCCGACCGCCTCGCCCCGGACCAGTCCCCCTCCGACCGCCCCGCGCCGGACCGGGCCGCCCACGACAAGGCCGATCCCCGGCAACACCGCCCCTAGCACCGACCACCAGCCCCAGCGGCCGGGCCGAACGCCGTTCACCACCGGCCCCGGCCGGGGCCCGCGCGGCCCCGGGCGGCGTCGGGCGGGCGGGCCCGCTCCCCGTCGCGCACGGCGAGGCGCCGCAGCATCCCGCGGACCCGGTCGCTCGACTCGTCGGCGGCGTCGATGGCCTCGATGCACTGCCAGTAGAGACCCTCCTCGTCGGTGGCGCAGGCCACGCCGACCAGCGCGATGCCCACCTCGCCGAGCAGCTCCCCGAGCGCGGTCAACGCCCCGCGGGGGTCCGCCACCGCCGACAACTGGGCCGCACGCGGCCCCCCGGCACCCCACGCCGGGTACTCCCCGATCTCGCTCAGTCCCCGCGCCTCGCCGCGCAGTTCCTGCGGTCCGCAGAGCGCGAGGTGATTCCCTATCGCCTGGGCGAGCGCCTGCGCCTGCCAGGCCTCCGCCACGATGTCCTGTGCCGATCCGCTCTCCGACAGCGCGTGCCGGCCAAGCGCGACGAGTCGTTCCGCTTCCATCAACGCCGCCCCCGTTCGTACGATTTATCTGCCCATTCACTCCATTACCCAGAGTGAGGCGACCTGAGCCCCAACACCAGGGGAATTCGGAAATCTGTGGACAGGAGGCTCGACGGGGAAAAGTCGATCACTCCGAAGAGTGACGATCTTTGCTGGAATCCCCTTCCCCGCCCCCGTCTCCGCGCTCTCCGCCCCGCCTCCGGACGGGAAATCGGACCTCGTTCCGGTCGATCTTGGCCGCGAGCGCGGCCAGTGGGTCGACCCCGAGCACTTCACAGAACTGGAGGAGGTAGGCGAGCACGTCCGCCACCTCGTCGGCGACCCGGTGCGCCGACTCCGGGTCGTCCATCACCCGCTCCGCCTGCTCGGGGGTCAACCACTGGAAGATCTCCAGGAGTTCGGCCGCCTCCACGCTGAGTGCCGCCGCCAGGTTCTTGGGCGTGTGGTAGGGCTGCCAGTCGCGGGCGGCCGCGAACTCGGCCAGCCTGCGCTGCAGTCCCGCTACGTCGTTGTCCGTCACCCGCCCAGGTCTACCACCAGGCCCGTCACCCCGGCTCCACCGCCAGACCCGTCACCCGCCCAGAGCGGCCACCAGGCCCGTCACCCGCTCAGATCCACCACCCTCACCCCGGGCGTCCGGCGCGCCAGTGCCGCCGCCCGCGCCCCGACCGTGCCGGCGACCCGGATGTGTCCGTCGGCGGCGATGCCCGTGGCGAGACCGAGCAGTTCGCCGACCTGCCGCTCGTCGAGCCCGCGGTCGAGGCCGTCGGCGAGCAGCGTCAGGGACTGCATGGCCTCGGGCACCTCGGCGATCCGGTCCATCTCCAGGACGCCGGGGCCCGTGAGCAGGGTCAGCGCGAGCGCGAGATAGCGCAGTTCCCCGTCCCCGAGCCGCGCGAGCGGGGTCGCGGGCCGGCCGCCCCGTTGGAGTACGGCCCGGACCGTGCCCTCGGGGAGTTCCTGCACCCCGACCCCGGTGACGGGTCCCACGCAGCCCGCCGCCGCCACGGCCGCGAGGCGGTGGTGCCGGCGCGGGCAGTCCGTGTGGGTGCGGTGCAGGACCTCGGCGAGGTTGCCGCAGCCGCGCCGCAGCCGCCCCTCGCCCGGCGGTACGGGAGCGCGCATCCGCTCGGGCCGGGGGTCGCAGGCGAACGCGGACCGCAGCCCGACGACCACCTGCTCGGCGGCGGCCAGCACCTCCAGCTGACCAAGGGTCTTGCCCGCGACCCGCAGCGGCAGCAGGGCCGTACCGAGGAGGTCGTCGGGGAAGGGGGCCCGGGTGACGGGGGTGGTGCCGGCGGTGTGCCACTCGGCCTGGACGGTGGGGCGGCCCGGGTCGCGCAGCGCGGTGGCGAGGAGGGTGCGGCCCCGGCCGGTGAGGCGCTCGCCGACGATACGGAGCCGGGGTTCGGCCTGGACGGCGAGGTCCAGGTGGACCGGGCCCTCGGGCCCGTCGACCGTGCACCCGATGCGGAAGCCGCGCCGGCCCTGGGCGTCGGGCCGGGCCCGTTCGGGGACGCAGTCGGCGGCGTCGGGGAACACCTCGTCGAGGGTGTCACCCGCGCTGAGCCGCGCCAGGGCCTCGTACGCCCGCAGGGTGGTGGACTTCCCGCTGCCGCTGGGTCCGGTGAAGAGGGTGACCGGCCCGAGGGCGTGCACGGCGGAGCGATGGCCGGCGAACGCGGACAACCGCAGCTCGGTGACGGCGGGCCGTGCCCGGAGTCCCCTGCCGCCTCCTCCAGCGGCGGCCCCCTTCTCCGCCCGCCGCCCGGCCCCGCCCTGCGGCGGCAGCCGGGGCGCGACCCCCGCGGAGGAAGCGCCGGTGGGCGGTGCTCCGGTCGAGGGGGCGCCGGTGGACGTGGACGGTGCACTGCTGGACGGTGCGCCGGTGGAGGGGACGCCGGTGGGCGGTGCGCCGGTCGAGGGGGCGCCGGTGGACGGTGCGCCCCGGGAAGGAGCACGGCGGGAAGGGGCAGCCGTGGAGGAGGAGTGGTCGAGCGTGAAGCCACCGGTGAGGTCCATGCCCGGACCGTACGCAGTCCATTCCCTGACGAACCGTTACGGCTAGATGACCTTCCTACGATCGGGGGACGCCGGCGGTCCGGCCGCCCACGACACCCTCCTCGTCCTCGCCTTCCGCACCCTCGACCTCCGTACCGGCCGGGGCGAGGAGAAAGACGTTCCGGTCGACGCGGTGCATCCCGCTGCCGAGACCGAAGACCACACCACTGCTGAAGTCGAGGATGCGCTTGGCGACCTCGGTGTCGGCGCTCGTCAGATCGAGGAGCACCGGGATCTGGGCGATGAGGTACTCGGCGACCTCACGGGCGTCGGCGAACACCTGCACGCGGAGCACGACCATACGGCGCTGCTCGGCGGTTTCGTACTGCTCGGGGATCGTGCGGTGGTCGACCCTGGACGGCCATTCGTCACGGCCGCGCAGGGGCACGACCTGGGCGAGGCCCTCCCACTGCTCGTCGGTGACGTCGTACCTCTCGTACCTACTCATGGGCACATCCTCCCGCTCCTCACCCGTTCGGCCCAACAACGACACGAGGTGATGGCCAGGTGAGGGTGCCGGGCCCCGTCTCTCGAAGTGCCGGGTCTTCTAGGCCATGGACCGGCCTATATCGGGTCTAGCGTCGTCATCACGTCGCGTCACTCGCATCCCAGGAGGCAGTCAGATGTCCGTCAACTCCGTTCCCCAGGGGTACCACACGGTGACGCCCTGGATCATCTCGCGTGACACCGTGCGGCTCATCGCGTTCCTGCGGCGGGCCTTCGGCGCGGAGGAGCTCTCGTGTCTGACCGGCGAGGACGGGAGCGTCCAGCACGCCGAGGTCCGGATCGGCGACTCGGTGGTGATGATGTTCGACGCGCGGCCGGAGTGGCCGGCGACCCCCGGCTTCCTCCGTCTGTACGTGGACGACGCCGACGCCGTGCACCGGCAGGCCGTCGCGGCCGGCGGCACCTCGGTCACCGAGGTCACCCATCTGTTCTTCGGTGACCGGGTCGGGCGCGTGCGCGACCCGCTGGGGAACCTGTACTGGATCCAGACCCGTGTGGAGGACGTGAGCCCGGAGGAGATGGAACGCCGCCTCGGCGACCCGGAGTTCACCAAGGCCATGGAGTACGTCCAGAGCGCCGACTTCTTCCCCGGCCGGGACTGAGAGCCGCGGGCCCGGAGCACGGCTCGCGCCTGCCCCGCGGCTCAGGGCCGAGCGGCCGCCCCCTCGCGGTGGCGCGGCTTCGGGAGGGCCGCGCGCAGGCGGTCGAGGAACACCCGGGCGGCGGGGCTCGACGGGCCGGTGGCCTGCCAGGCGAGCGCGAGGCGGCCGCGCATCTCGGGCTCGACGATCCGCAGGACGCGGAGCCGCCCGTCGGAGGGTGTCCCGTCCTCCCCGGCGGGCAGTACGGCGACACCGAGGCCCCGGGCGGCGAGCCGCGCCGGCATGTCCGGTGCCGCCGCCTCGAAGGTGACCCGGGGCCGGAATCCCGCCTGCGCACAGCCGCGTTCGAGCGCGGCACGCACTCCGGTGCCGCGCGGCAGGCAGATCAGCGGCCGGTCGCGCAGTTCGGCGAGCGGGACGGTCGTGCCGTCGACGCGTGCGAGCAGCGGATCGCCGGGCGCGACGACGGCGACCAGGGGGACGTCGATCACCATCTGGAAGGCCGCTCCCGGCGGTGGCACCTCCACCGCGGTCCCGAGGAAGGCGATGTCGAGCTCGCCCGCGAGGAGCGCGGCCTGCATGCGTTCCGTGGTGTCCTCGGTGAGCGCCACCTCCACCGACGGGTGGTCCTCGTGGAAGTCCGCGAGGAAGCCGGCGATGTCGAAGGCGTGCCCGGCGGCGCCGGACACGAGGCCGAGTGTGACCCGGCCGCGCAGCAGCCCCGTGTACGCGTCCACCGTCTGCCGCACGGCGTCCGCGGCGGCCAGTGCGGCGCGGGCGTAGGGCAGGACGGCCCGGCCCACCTCGGTCGGCGTCACCGAACGGCCGGAGCGGTCGAGCAGCGGCTGCCCCAACTCCTTCTCCAGCTGCCGGATCTGGGCGCTGAGGCCGGGCTGGGCCAGATGCAGCCGGGCCGCGGCCCGGGTGAATCCGCCCTCCTCGACGACGGAGACGAAGTAGCGCAGCTGACGAAGCTCCATAAGCGTTGATTCTAGGTCGCAGCAGAACCGTCTATTGGCGTTATCGTCAGGGGGGCCGCAGGGTTGGTCCCATGGAGAAAGCCACAGCCCGCAAGAGGAACAGCTCCGGGATCAGGGCCGCGATCGCGGCCGAACGCCGGGAACTGGCGGACCTGTTCGACGGTCTGTCGACCGCGCAGTGGAACGAGCCCAGCCTGTGCGCGGGTTGGCGGGTCCGTGAGGTCGCGGCGCACATGTCGATGGGGTTCCGGCTCTCTCTCCCGGCGACGCTCGGCGCGTTGGTCAGGGCGCGCGGGAACCTCCACCGCATGACCGACCGGGTCGCGCGCGGGGACGCGGCCGCCCATTCGACCACCGCGCTCGCCGCGTTCCTGCGGGAGAACGCCGACCACCCGTGGACGCCGCCCGTCGGCGGGTTCGCGGCGGCACTCGGCCACGACGTGGTGCACGGCCTGGACGTCACCGTCGCGCTGGGCCTCGACCGGCGCGTCCCCGAGGACCGGCTGCGCATCCTGCTGGACCAGATCCGGCCCAGCGGTCTGAGGTTCTTCGGCGCCGACCTCGACGCGGTGCGGTTGTGCGCCGACGACCTCGACTGGTCGTACGGCTCCGGCACCCCCGTGTCCGGCAGCGCCCAGGACCTCCTGCTGGTGGCCTACGGCCGCCGCCTTCCGGCCGGCCGCCTCCGAGGGGAGCCGAGCGGCCGCTTCACCCGGTCCACCGAAGAGGCGTGAGCCGAAGAGGCGTGAGCCGCCGGGCATGAGCCGAAGAGGCGTGAGCGGACGAAGCCCGGACGGACGAGGCGTGGGCGGGCGAAGCGTGGGCGGACGAAGCCCGGACGGGCGAAGCCTGGGCCGGCCGAACGCTACAGCCCGAAGCTCTTGGCCAGCCTGTGCAGGCCCTCCCTGATCTCGTCGGCCGAGTGCGTCGTGAACGAGAGTCGCATCGCGCCCGGATCCGGCTCGCCGCAGAAGAACGGCGCCCCCGGCACGTACGCCACCTCGTGGCCCACCGCGGTCTTCAGAAGCGCCGTCGCGTCGTGGCCGGCGGGCAGGGTCACCCAGATGAACATGCCGCCCTCCGGCCGGTTCCACCGGCTGCCCTCGGGCAGCGCGGCCGGCAGGCCTTCGAGCATGGCGTCCCTGCGCTCCCGGTACGCGGCCCGCATCACCGCGACATGCGCGTCGAGATCGCTGTCGCGCAGATAACGCGCGGCCGCGGCCTGGTCGATGGTCGAGGTGTGCAGGTCGGCGGCCTGCTTGGCGATCACACAGGCGCGCCGGAGCCCGGCCGGGGCGCGCAGGTAGCCGAGCCGGAGGCCGGGGGCCATGACCTTGGAGAAGGAGCCGAGCAGCACGGTGCGGTCGGCGGCCGCCGGGTCGGCTGCGATCCAGGGCACGTGCTCACCCTCGTACCGCAGTTCGCCGTACGGATCGTCCTCGACGATCCAGAATCCGATCCGCGCGGCGGCCCGGGCGACGGCGGTACGGCGCTCGGCGGGGAGGGTGCGGCCCGTGGGGTTCTGGAAGGTGGGCACGAGATAGAGGAGGGTCGGCTTCTCGCGGACCGCGATCTCCTCCAGGGCCTCCGGGATGACGCCGTCGTCGTCGGTGGGCACGGGAACGACCCGCGCACCGGCGAACCCGAAGGTCTGGAGGGCGGCGAGGTAGCAGGGGTCCTCGACGAGCACGACGGCACCCGGCTCGACGAGCGCGGTGGTGAGGAGCGTGAGCGCCTGCTGCGAGCCCGTCGTGATGAGCAGGTCGTCGGGGCCGGTCGGGAGTCCGCGTGCTGCCAGTCGGGCCGCGACGGCGGTACGCAGCTCCGGGTCGCCCTCGGTCGTCGAGTACTGGAGCGCGTGCTGCGGGTTCTCCGTGAGGACGGTGTCGTACGCCGCCCGGATGCCCGCGACGTCGAACAGCTCGGGGGCGGGCAGGCCGCCGGCGAAGGAGATCACCTCGGGCCGCGCGGTCAGCGCCAGGATCTCCCGTACCGGCGAGGCGCCGACGCCGGCCAGCCGGGAGGCGGTGGCCGGCGCGGGAGCGGCGGGGACGGCGGCGGGGGCGTGCGCGGACTCGGCGGCGGCAGGGAGCATGCCGCCAGCATATAGACGCCTACGACACTGTCCAGGCTGTCCGAACTCCGGTCACCGCAAGATCAGTTGAGGTATCGCGGGGGCAGAATCGCCGCCGCTCGTCCCCGTCACCCGACCGGTTCGTCGCGGCCCTCGGCCCACAGCGACCGTACGTGCCCGAGGTGGCGCCGCATGCAGGCCTCGGCGCCGCGCGCGTCTCCGGCGATCATCAGGTCGAGGAGTTCGAGGTGCTCCTCGGCGGAGGAGACGAGCTTGCCGGCCTCGTCCAGACCGGTCAGGCCGTAGAGCCGGGAGCGCTTGCGCAGGTCCCCCACCGTCTCGACCAGCCGGTCGTTGCCGGAGAGCGCGAGCAGCGCGAGGTGGAAGCGGCGGTCCGCCTCCAGATAGCCGATGAGGTCGTGCCCGCGGGCGCACGAGACGATCTCCTCGGCGACCGGGCGCAGCGCCTCCAGCCGTTCCCGGTCGGCCTTCCTCGTGATGCGCCCGATGGTGGGCACCTCGATGAGGGTGCGCAGTTCGGTGAACTGGTCGAGGTCCCGCTCGCTGACCTCGGTGATGCGGAATCCCTTGTTGCGGACGGGTTCGACCAGGCCCTCGCGGGCGAGGTCGAGCATGGCCTCGCGGACCGGGGTGGCCGAGACGCCCAGGTCGCTCGCGAGTCCGGGGGCCGAGTAGACCTGGCCGGGGCGCAGCTCGCCGGCGATGAGGGCCGCGCGGAGGGCGTGCCCGACCTGGTCGCGGAGCCGCTCCTGGGCCCTGACGAGGCCGTACTGTTTCAGGTCACCCATCGTGCGTCCTCCGAGCTGTCACGGGGGTGCATCGTACAATGTCACGTTTCTCCGGGACCCGGGAAGTACGACGAGGGCGTACGTCGAGGAAGTACGACGAGGGCGTACGACGAGGGCGTACGGGGGCGGACGTACGGGGCGGCATCTCGGGGCGGAGCGACCCACCGAGCACCCCCCTGCGACGTCGCTCAGGCGGACCCGGATCATCGAACGCATGCTCGCTCCGTCCGTTTCCGTGCTCGCCCTGGCCGTGGTGCTGATCTGCGCCGTCGTCCGCCCGTTCCGCCTGCCCGAGGCGGTCTTCGCCGTACCCGCCGCCGGCGCCGTGCTCGCCGTGGGCGCGGTCACCCCCGAGGCCGTACGCGAGGAGGCGGAGCGCCTCGGACCGGTGATCGGATTCCTGGCGGCGGTCCTCGTCCTCGCCAAGCTCTGCGACGACGAGGGACTCTTCCACGCCTGCGGCACCTGGATGGCCCGCTGGTCCCGGCGGCGGCCGCAGCGACTGCTCGGCGCCGTCTTCGCCCTCGCCTCGCTGATCACCGCCGTCCTGAGCCTCGACGCGACGGTCGTCCTGCTCACCCCGGTGGTCTTCGCGACGGCCGGCCGGATGGGAGCCCGGCCCGGGCCCCACGCCTACGCGAGCGCCCATCTGTCCAACACGGCCTCGCTGCTCCTGCCGGTCTCGAACCTCACGAACCTGCTCGCGTTCACGGCCACCGGGCTCGGTTTCACGCGCTTCGCACTGCTGATGCTGCTCCCCTGGCTCACCGCGATCGCCGTCGAGTACGGCGTCTTCCGCCGCTTCTTCGCGCGCGACCTGGCCGCCCCCGCCACCCCCACCGACCCCCCGGCGCCCGTGGCCGTCCCCCTCTTCGCCCTGCTCACCGTGGCCGGAACCCTGGGCGGTTTCGCTCTCGCCTCGGCGACCGGCGTGGACCCGGCGTGGGCGGCCGCGGCGGGCGCCGCCGTGCTCGCCGTACGGGCGCTGGCGCGCCGCAGCACCACTCCACGCGCGCTCGTGGGCTCGGCGGCGCTGCCGTTCCTCGCGTTCGTCCTTGCGCTGGGGATCGTCGTGCGGGCCGTCGTCGAGAACGGGCTCGGCACCGCCCTCACCCACGTCCTGCCCGAGGGCACGTCCCTGCCGGCCCTGCTCGGCTTCGCCGCCGTGGCCGCGGTCCTGGCGAACCTCATCAACAACCTCCCGGCGACCCTCGCCCTGGTCCCGCTCGCGGCGGCCTCGGGCCCCGGCGCGGTGCTCGCCGTCCTGCTGGGGGTGAACATCGGCCCCAACCTCACCTACGCCGGCTCCCTCGCCACCCTTCTCTGGCGCCGCATCGCCCACGAGCACGACCACCCCGTCGGGCTCGGGGAGTTCACCCGTCTCGGTCTGCTGACGGTCCCGGCCGCCCTCACCGCCTCGACGGTGGCGCTGTGGGCCTCGCTCCAGCTCCTCGGCGTCTGACGGTCCCCGGGAACTCCACGCCCCACTGCTACGTTTCTACAAGACCGTAGAAGTAATCGACGTCGGGAGTGCTCATGGCCCTGTGGGACCGCATCAAGGAATCCGCATCGACGATGCAGACCCAGCTGGTGGCGAAGAAGAACGATCTGAAGAGCGGTGCGTTCCGGGACGCGAGCATGGCCATGTGCGCGCTGGTCGCCGCCGCCGACGGGACCATCGACCCCGCCGAGCGCCGCAGGGTCGCCCAGCTCATCTCGACCAACGAGGTGCTGCAGAACTTCGACGCGCTCGACCTTCAGCGCCGCTTCGACGACAACCTGAACAAGCTGACGGCCGACTTCGACTTCGGCAAGGTGAGCGTGCTCCAGGAGATCGCCAAGGCGAAGAAGAAGCCGGCCGAGGCACGCGCCGTCATCCAGATCGGCATCGTCATCGGCGGCGCCGACGGCGACTTCGACAAGACGGAGCAGGCCGTGGTCCGCGAGGCCTGTTTCACGCTGGATCTGCCGCCGCACGAGTTCGACCTCTAGGGGGTCCGACCGCGATCCGCCGGACGGGCGTTGGAGGCGGTCGCGCGGCTACATCGGCGAGGCGGCCCCGCGCAGCACCAGGAAGAGCGTGACCGCCGAGTTCGCCGAGGACAGCGCCGACACGGTCGCGCCGAAGGCGGCGCACCAGGCGGCGAGGCCCACGGCCGTGCCGACGGGCGGCCAGGCGCGGCCCGCCGGAGCCGGGCGCATCAGGGCCGCGACCCGTCGGGGCACCGGGCCGGCGTCCCCGCCCGTCAGGGCGGGCAGGGCGGCGGCCGGGGCCCGGGGCGCGAGGAGGGCCGCCTTGCCGATCGCGCGGGCGACGGAGCGGCGGCTGCCGACCTCGGCGGCCGCCTCCTCGTCGGCCCAGCGCTCGGCGGTGTAGGAGACGGCGGTACGCAGCGGCCGCAGGAACGGGTTGGCGCGCGCCGCGAGATGCACCGCCAGGAGGTGCCGGTGGTGACGCCCGGCCAGATGGGCGCGCTCGTGGGCGAAGAGCGCCCGTCGCTCGGCGGGGGCGAGGCCCGCGAGCATCCCGGTGCTGACCACGACCCGGCCGTGGCACCGCGTCTTGCGGCGGCCATGACCCCGCGTCCCGCCCCGGACCGGGCCGCCGGGCACCGCGTACGCGTACGGCGTGCGGTCCGGCAGCACGGCGACGGGCTTCGGCGGCAGCCCGCCGAGCGCCGCCACGGCCCGGCGCCGTACCCGCATCTGGCGCCAGGCCGCCGCACCGCACGAGACGAGGACGGCGAGCAGCGCCGGGATGGCCGCGCGGCCGGCGATCTCGTCGTACGGGAGGGCGGCGCGCACATCGGGGTCCGACCAGCTGTCGGGGAGCGGGTTGCCGGGGAGTTGCGCGGTGCCCACGATCATGAGCAGGCCGAGGCAGAGCGTGCTGCACACGGCGGAGACGCCTGCGACGGCGGCCAGCAGCCGCGTCGCGGTACGGGGGTGGAGCCGCTGCTCGGCGAGGCGGGCGACCGGCCAGGCGGTGAGCGGAAGGACCAGGGGAAGGAAGACGAAGACTCCCATGGCGGCTAGCCTTCCTCCTCCTCTGCGGCCTTGGAGAGCAGTTCACGAAGGAGTCGTTCCTCGTTCGGCGAGAGGCCGGTGACGAAGCTGGCGAGGACCGCCTGGCGGTCCGCCTCCGCGTCGAGCACCTTCCGCATCCGCAGCGCGGCGAGCCCGGCCTCGTCGGCGACCGCCGTCCACCGGAAGGAACGGCCGGCGCGCTCACGCTCGACAGCACCCTTCGCCCGGAGGCGGGTGAGGATGGTGATGACGGTGGTGTAGGCGAGGCCGCCGCCGAGGCGTTCCCGTACCCACGCCACGGGCACGGGCTCGGACGCCTCACGCAGCGCGGCGAGCACCTGGGACTCCAGTTCGCCCTGCCCGCGTCTGCGCGCGGAGGGCTCCGCTCCGCCCTCGCTCCGGTCCGTCACGACACCCTCCTCCACCGAAGAACAGCAGCCCATCGTACTGAACGGCCGGGCCGCTCCCGGGAATCAATGGGTGCTGCCACCCATGTCCTACGCGCTCCTTACATGGAACAATTCAGGAATAGCGGAGGATCGCGAGGAAACAAGGGGGATCGGCGCGTGGAATGGTTTCTGGGATTCGGTATCGCAGGGCTGATCGTTCTGGCGCTCTCCCTCCTCTTCGACGGCTTCCTGGAAGGCATCGGCGGCGGCCTCGACGGATTCCTCTCGCTCCCGGTCATCGCCGGATTCGTGTCGGCGCTCGGATTCACGGGCGCGATCGCGACGGGCGCGGCCGGTGCCGGGGCGGTCGCCGCGACCCTCACGGGCATCGCCGCGGGCGCCCTGGTGGGCTGGGCGACCTGGCGGTTCAGCCGGGCGCTGCTCCGGGACGGCGGCGCGCCCGCACCGCGGGGCGAGGACCTGACGGGCACGTCGGGGGCGGTGGTCACGGCGATTCCGGCCGGGGGCTACGGCGAGGTGCTGCTGTATCTGGCGGGCCAGCCGGTGAAGTACGCGGCGAAGGCGGCCGCGCCGGTCGAGCGGGGCGCCGAGGTGTGGGTGGAGTCGGTGCTGTCGGCGACATCGGTCACGGTCCGCCCCGTGGAGCGCTGACCTCCGCGTCCCGCACCGCCGCCCTGATTCACGGCCCCTCTCCTCGAGTTCATTCCCTCCTCCATGTCATTCACTTCACTCGTTTCACCGACTTCATTCGAAGGGAATTCTGCATGAGCCCTGTCCTGACCGCTGTCGTGGGAATAGTCGTCCTCGTCGTCCTGCTCGGCCTCGTCGTCGTCACGCGCTACAAGGTGGCCGGCCCCAGCGAGGCGTTCATCATCACCGGCCGGCGCGGCAAGAAGGCCACCGACCCGGCCACGGGGCGGGTGTTCACCGACAACAGCGGCCAGAAGGTCGTGGTCGGTGGCGGTGTGTTCGTCGTCCCGTTCGTGCAGCAGAAGTTCACGCTCGACCTGTCCAGCCGGCACATCCCGGTCGCGGTGCGCGGCGCGGTCACCCTGCGCGGCGTGAAGGCCCATCTCGAGGGCGTCGCGATCGTCAAGGTCGGCGGCACCGAGGACTCGATCCGCGCGGCCGCGCAGCGGTTCCTGATGCAGCAGGACGGCATCGTCGGCTTCACCCAGGAGGTGCTGTCGGGCGCCCTGCGGTCCATCGTGGGCCGGATGTCGGTCGAGGACATCATCCGGGACCGGGCCGCGTTCGCCGGTCAGGTCGCCGAGGAGGCGGAAGCCAGCCTCTCCGGCCAGGGCCTGGTCCTCGACGCCTTCCAGATCCAGGACATCACCACCGAGGGCTCGTACCTGGAGGACCTCGGCCGCCCCGAAGCGGCCCGTGCCAAGCAGGAGGCGGACATCGCCGAGGCCGTCGCGCGGCGCGCCGCCGAACAGGCGAGGCTGAAGGCGGAGGAGGAGATCGCCATCGCGCAGCGGACCCTCTACCTGAAGCAGGCCGAGATCAAGGCCCAGACCGACGAGGCCGCCGCCCAGGCGAACGCCGCGGGCCCGCTCGCCGAGGCCGCCCGCCGGCAGGACATCCTGACCGAGCAGGAGAAGGTCGCCGCGCGCCAGGCCGAGCTGACCGACCGCCAGCTCGACACCCAGGTCCGCAAGCCCGCCGACGCCGCCCGCTACCAGGCCGAGCAGGAGGCCGAGGCCCGCCGTATCGCCCTGGTCAAGGAGGCGGAGGCGGACGCCCAGCGCGCCAGGCTCACCGGTGAGGGCGAGAAGGCCCACCGCGCGGCCCTCGCCGACGCCGTGCGGATCGAGGGCGAGGCCCAGGCCGCGGCGATCGCCGCGAAGGGCTCCGCCGAGGCCGAGGCCATGCGGAAGAAGGCCGACGCCTACTCCCGGTACGGGGACGCGGCCGTCCTCCAGATGCTCGTCGAGGTCCTGCCCCAGGTCGTGGCCAAGGCGTCCGAGCCGCTGTCGGCCGTCGAGAAGATGACGGTCATCTCCACGGACGGGGCGGGTCAGTTGTCCCGTACGGTCGCGGACAACGTCGCCCAGGGCATGGAACTCCTGTCGTCCACGACCGGGGTGGACCTCGCGCAGCTGCTCCAGGGCATCACGCGGAAGCAGCCGGGGAGTCAGCCGGTGGAGCGGACCGCGCCGCAGGGCGAATCGATCGAGATCGCCGGCTGAGCGGTCCGGGCGGGGGAGTGGTCAGTGCAGGTTCAGCGGTCCGGGCGGGCGAGCGGTCAGGGCAGGTTCAGCGGACCGGGCGGGCTGAGCGGTCCGGGCCGACTCAGCGGCCACATCCGTCACGACGGTCACAGTCGTCACGACGCTCACCATGGTCGCACCTGCCACAGCCGGCGCAGCCGAATCGACCGGCCGAGACGGGCCTCCCGCGTTCACACGCGGTCGGAGGCGGACCCGGGCTCGGGTACGCGTACGGGCTCGGGTCCCGTCTCCGGCTCCCGCACGGCCACACCCTCCGCGGCCGACGGCCTCCGTCGTCGTCGGAGGAGGTACGCGGCGATCGGTTCCGTGTAGCGGGCGGTGAGCGGCCCGATCACCACGAGGATGAGCACGTACGCCGTGGCGAAGGGCCCGAGCTGGGGCTGCACCCCGGCGGTGACGGCGAGGCCCGCGATGACGATGGAGAACTCGCCGCGCGCCACCAGCGTGCCGCCCGCCCGCCAGCGCCCCTTGGCCCCGATGCCGGCGCGCCGCGCGGCCCAGTGACCGGTGGCGATCTTGGTCAGCGCGGTGACGACGGCCAGGGCGAACGCCGGGAGGAGCACCGGCGGGATGCTGGCGGGGTCGGTGTGCAGTCCGAAGAAGACGAAGAACACCGCGGCGAAGAGGTCGCGCAGGGGGCTCAGCAGGGCGTGGGCTCCGTCGGCGACCTCCCCGGAGAGGGCGATGCCGACGAGGAACGCGCCGACGGCCGCGGAGACCTGGAGCTGCTGGGCCACTCCGGCGACGAGCAGCGTCAGGCCGAGGACGACGAGCAGCAGCTTCTCCGGGTCGTCGCTGGACACGAACCGCGAGATCAGACGTCCGTAGCGGACGGCGACGAAGAGCACGGCACCGGCCACCCCCAGGGCGATGGCGAGCGTGGCACTCCCGGCCGCCAGGCCCACCCCGGCGAGCAGGGCCGTGATGATGGGCAGGTAGACGGCCATGGCGAGGTCTTCGAGGACCAGGATGCTGAGGATGACCGGTGTCTCGCGGTTGCCGAGGCGTCCGAGGTCCCCGAGGACCTTGGCGATGACGCCGGACGACGAGATCCAGGTGACGCCCGCCAGGACGACGGCGGCGACCGGCCCCCAGCCGAGGAGCAGCGCGGCGGCGGCACCCGGCAGGGCGTTGAGGGCGAAGTCGACGAGCCCGGCCGGGTACTGGGTCTTGAGGTTGGAGACGAGATCGCTCGCCGTGTACTCGAGGCCGAGCATCAGGAGCAGGAGTATCACCCCGATCTCGGCGCCGATGGCGACGAACTCCTCGCTGGTGCCGAGCGGCAGCAGGCCGCCCTTGCCGAAGGCGAGCCCGGCGAGGAGGTACAGGGGTATCGGGGAGAAGCTGAACCGGCCGGCCAGTCGGCCGAGCAGGCCGAGACCGAGGATGATGGCGCCGAATTCGATCAGGAAGACCGCGGAGTGCACGCCGCCCTCACTCCCGACCGAGGATCGTGGCGGCCGCGTCGACGCCCTCGCGGGTGCCGATGACGATGAGGGTGTCGCCGCCGGCGAAGCGGAAGGCGGGCGTCGGGGACGGTACGGCCCCGGAGCGGCGCAGTACGGCGACGATGGAGGCGCCGGCGTCGGTGCGCATCCGCGTCTCGCCGAGCAGTCGCCCGTTCCAGTACGAGTGCGCGGACAGCTCGATGCGTTCGGCGACGAGCCCCAGGTCGGTGGTGTGCAGGACGTTGGGGCTGTGGTGCGCGGGGAGCAGCGCGTCGATCAGCGAGGCGGTCTCGGCCTCGGTGAGGTGGAGCGACTGCGCGCAGGCGTCGGGGTCGTCGCCCCGGTAGACGTTCACGGTCCGGGTTCCGTCGCGGTGCGCGATGACCGACAGCTGGCGGTGCTCCCGGGTGGTGAGGTCGTACTGGACGCCTATGCCGGGCAGGGGTGTCGTTCTCATCCGCGGAGCAGGCAAGGGCCCGTCCCTTCCGTTGTCATGTCAGAGGGTGATCAGGTCGGTGGTCGGGGGCCATGGTGCCACCCGCCGGGAGGCCCGGAACATGGGTGTCGGCACGGATGGACAAGCCGCAGGAAACTGGTCAGGATGAGGCGGGGACATGGATCCCGCCGCAGGTCAGAGGCTCGGAGCAGGCAAAGGGAGAGAGTGGCGAACGTGTCGCTGTACTGGCGCATCTTCCTCCTCGACGCCTCGGTGCTGGTCGTGGCCGTACTGCTGTTGCTGGGCCCGGTCACCGTCTCCACACCCGTCCTCATGGGCGAGGCGATCGTGCTCGTGGCGGGCCTCGTCGCGATGCTCCTCGCGAACGCGTTCCTGCTGCGGCTCGGTCTGGCGCCGCTCCAGCGCCTGACCCGGGCGATGCGGACCGCGGACCTGCTGAGGCCGGGGCGGCGGGCGGCGGTGGCGGGGCGCGGTGAGCTCGCCGACCTGACGCGTACGTTCAACACGATGCTCGACCGGCTGGAGGCGGAGCGGGCCGTGAGCACCGCCCGGGTCCTCTCGGCGCAGGAGGAGGAGCGGCGGCGGATCGCTCAGGAGCTGCACGACGAGGTGGGGCAGACCCTCACGGCGGTACTGCTCCAGCTGAAGCACGCCGCGAACCACGCTCCGGAGGAGCTGCGCGGCGAACTCCACCAGGCGCAGGAGACGACCCGGACGAGCCTGGACGAGATCCGCCGCATCGCGCGCCGGCTGCGCCCCGGGGTGCTGGAGGAGCTGGGGCTGCACAGCGCGCTCAGATCGCTGGCCTCGGAGTTCTCGACGCCGGGCCTGACGGTACGGGCGCACATCGAGTCCGGGCTCCCGAAGCTCGACCACGCGACGGAGCTGGTGCTCTACCGCGTGGCGCAGGAGGGCCTCACCAACACGGCCCGCCACGCGGGCGCGACCCGGGTCGACCTGCGTCTGCGCCGGCTGCCCCACGGCGGGGTCGGCCTCCTGGTCGAGGACGACGGCAGGGGAATCGGCGCGGCGCCGGACGGCGCGGGCCTCAGCGGCATGCGGGAGCGGGCCCTGCTGATCGGTGCGGACCTGACGATCCGCGAGGGCGAACACGGCGGTACGGAAGTCCACTTGAGCACTCCGAGCGGTAAGGCGATGCCATGACGGACCTCCCACCCCCCGCGGCCCCGGCAGCCCCGTCCCCCACCCGGATCCTCCTCGCGGACGACCACGCGCTGGTCCGCGGCGGAGTGCGTCTGATCCTGGACGCGGAGCCGGACCTGACGGTCGTCGCGGAGGCGGCGGACGGCGCGGAGGCGGTGGCCCTGGCCCGCTCCGAGACCGTCGACCTGGCCGTCCTGGACATCTCGATGCCCCGGATGACCGGCCTCCAGGCGGCCCGCGAACTCAGCCGCCTCCAGCCGGAACTGAGGATCCTGATCCTCACGATGTACGACAACGAGCAGTACTTCTTCGAGGCCCTGAAGGCCGGTGCGAGCGGCTACGTCCTGAAGTCGGTGGCGGACCGCGACCTGGTGGAGGCCTGCCGGGCGGCGGTCCGCGACGAGCCCTTCATCTACCCCGGCGCCGAGACGGCCCTGATCCGCACCTACCTCGACCGCGCCGAGCAGGGCAGACCCCTGCCGGACAAGGCCGTCACGGAGCGCGAGGAGGAGATCCTCAAGCTGGTCGCGGAGGGCCACAGCTCCAAGGAGATCGGCGACCTCCTCGTCATCAGCCCCAAGACGGTGGAACGCCACCGCGCCAACCTCCTCCAGAAGCTCGGCATGCGGGACCGCCTGGAGCTGACCCGGTACGCGATCCGGGTGGGCCTGATCGAGCCTTAGGGCGGGGTGTCCAAGGGGCCGCGGGCTCCAGGGGCCGGGGTTCCCGGGAGCCGAGCGATTCCAGGGGCCGGGTCTCTAGGGATTGGCGGTCGGGGTGAGGGCGGTCCGGTGCTGGTAGAGGAGGACGGGTGCCGGGTCCGGGGGTTCGTCGGCGGGGAAGAAGCGGGCCAGCTCGTGCCGGCCGCTGATGCGTAACTTCCGGTACGAGTGGGTGAGATGGGACTCGACGTTCCGCAGGCTCACCTGGAGCTGCCGCGCGATGTCGCGGTTGCTCAGGCCGCGCGCGGCCAGTTCGGATACCTGCCGCTCCGTGGGGGTGAGCAGCGACTCCGTCGAGTCCTTGCGCGGGTCGGGGCGGCCGCCCGCGTCCCGCAGCTCCCGCCGCACCGCCTCCACCAGACCGTCGGCGCCGAGCGAGATGCCGACCTCGTTGGCACGGTGGAGCAGTTCGCGGGACCGGCGGGGCGTGCCGCTCTGCCGGTGGGCGCGCCCCGCCGCGTACAGGGCGTGGGCGAACAGCAGGGGCGCCGGGGTGGGTTCGAGGAGCTCCACGGCCCGGTCCGCGAGCCGCAGCGCCTCGCGGCCCGGACTCGCCGCCGCCTCGGCGACCAGGGCCCGGCCCAGCGCGAACGGGGCACCCCAGCGGTGGGCGAGCACCGTCTCCTCCTGGGCGGCACGGCGGGCCGCGGCCACGTTGCGCCGGGCCAGCTGGAGCCCGGCACGGGTGGAACGCCAGGGCAGGATCGCCGGGTTGACGATCCCGCGCCGGGCCAGCTCCTCCTCGCAGTGGGCGAGCAGCACCAGACCGCGCCGCGCCTCGCCGAGCCGGCCGAGGGCCCGCCCCGCGCTGTGCAGGAGGTGCAGCCGCCACCAGGTGACCGGCCGGTCGCCGGGCAGCGGCGGGGCGTCGTCGAGGAGGGCTCCTGCCGCGGCGATGTCGTCCCGTTCCATGGCGACGTCGATGAGCACGCTGCGGGCGAGCGGCCCCACGTGGAAGCGGCCGGCGCGGATCCGGGTGAGCAGGTCGAGCGCCTCGCGGGCGTCGTCCTCGGCCCGGACGAGCTGCCCGCGGTGCAGCTGCACCAGCCCGCGTACGGCCAGCGCCTCGGCGATCCGGGTCGTACCGCCGTCGGCGCGGGCGAGTCCGACCTCGGTGTCGATGTGCCGCCGGGCCTCCTCCGCGTCGCCCGACCACAGTTGGGCGAGCAGCGCCTGGTACCAGCGGGCGGAGCCGTAGGGGGCGCGCGGGACGGACAGCAGCCGGTCGGCGATCCGCCGCGCCGCGGCCGCCGAGTCGCCGGTGGCCGTCCGCAGGAGCAGGACCCGCAACAGCCGGTCCTCCTCACCGGGGTGACGCCCGTGGCGGGAGTGCCGGCCCTCGTCGTCAGGAGTGCCGGCGTCACCGTGTCCGCCGTCACCGTGGCCGCCCTCGCCGTGTCCGCCGGCACTGCGGCCGCCCTCGCCGGGCTCGCCGTCGCCGGGTCCGCCGGCACCGCGGACTGCACCGCCGTGGCCCCCGTCGCCACGCCCTCCGGCCCCGTCGCCACGCCCTCCAGCCCCGTGGCCGTCGCCCTCGGAGCGGCCGCCGTCGTGGAACCGTACCTGCGCCATCGCCTCGCGCAGCCGCGCCGCGGCGGTCGGGTCGAGGGTGCCCGCCGTCTCACGCCGGGCCTCCTCCAGGATCTCCAGCGCGCCCGCGGTGTCGTCCAGGCGCAGCCGGAGTTCGGAGAGCCGCAGCGCGTGCCGGAACCTTTCGGCGGGTGCGGTGACGGTGGCGGTGTGCGCGGTCAGGGCGCGTGCCGCGGCGGGCAGGTCGAGGCCGCTGAGGGCCTGGATCCGCAGGGCTTCCGCCCGGTCCTCGTGGCCCTCGGGCACCCCGTGCAGGACGGCCTTCTCGATCAGCCGGCGGGCGCCCGCCGGGTCGTGCTCGACCACGCCCTGGGCGACCTCCATGAGGAGTTGCGCCATCCAGGGTTCGTCCAGCCGGTGGGAGCGCAGCAGATGGGCGGCGACGTCCTCGCTCGGATCGCCGCGGTGCCGCATCCTGCGGGCGGCGAGGCGGTGCAGTTCGGCGCGCTCGGCGCACGGGATGTCCTGGTAGAGCAGCCCCGCGAGGAGCGGGTGGCGGAACTTCATGTCATGGGGACAGAGCAGTCCGGATTCCGTGAGTCTGCTGATACATCGACACGCGTCTTCGGTGGGGACGCCGCAGAGGTCGGCGAGGAGGGCGGCGTCCACCGGACCGCACAGGATGCTGGCGGCGCGGGCGATGTCCAGGCCGTGCGGGTCGATCCGCCTGAGCATGCACAGGATGCGCTCCTTGACGGCCTGGAGCCCCAGTCGCTCGTCGGACGGCTCGCCCGGCGCCCGGCCGGCGTGCGCGCCGGTGGAGTCCGCGGGACGGGCGAGGTGACGCGAGGACCCGGGATGCCCCGGCGACGCGGCGTACCCGGGAGACGCGGCATGCCCGGGAGACGCCGCATGACCGGACCGCCCCGGCAGCTCCGGCAGACCGGGCAGACCGGGCAGACCAGGGAGCCCCGGCGGCCCTCCGATGCGGCCCGTGCCCGCGGGGACGAGGGGGCCGGAGCGGCCCGTCGGGCCCGTCCGTATCTGCTCGGTCAGCAGGTACGGGTTCCCTCCGGTCCCGGCGACCAGCGCGTCCACGGCCTCGTGACCGTGGCCGTGGCCGCACAGCGACGTGGCCAGATCGAGCGCCGCGCTCGGGCTGAGGTCGCTCAGATGGATGTGGCGGTCGGGGCGCAGCCCCTCCATGAACTCGACCAGAAGGTGCTGGTCGCTGGCCGGTTCGCCACAGCGCTTGGTGGCCAGCAGGACGACGGGGAGGTTCTCCAGACGGCGGCTCAGGAAGCCGAGCCACAGCAGCGACGGGCAGTCGACGTGCTGGACGCTGTCGACGGTCAGCAGGATCGGGGTGCGCCGCGCGGCCCGGCCGACGCTCGCGCACAGCTCCGCCAGGAGCGGGTAGTCGGGCTCGGTCCGGCCGCCGCCGTGCGGAGCGCCGTAGGTGGCGAAGGTGCGGTCCCAGCCGTCCGCGGTCTCCGGCAGCGTCCCGAGCAACTGGTGCACGACCCCGAGGGGGAAGCGCTGCTCGGCCGGCGAGGCGGTGGCGGAGAGGACGATCATGCCCCGGTCGCGGGCCGTCTCCTCGGCCCAGCGCAGCAGCGAGGTCTTGCCGGTGCCGATGATGCCCTCCACGAGGGCGACGGCGCCCGCACCCGCTCTCGCGGCGTCCAATATCTCGGTGATGGTCTTCGATTCCTCGCTCCTGCCGAACAGCTCCTTGGGCACCGCCCCACACCTCCCTGCCGAACAGTGGAATGACTCGGACGAGGTCGCCACTTCGGCAGGGGGAGGCCATGCGGAAAAGCTGTTGGAGCCGGCGCCGTCAAGGCCCTTTTCAGGTCATGGCCCGAACCGTCGCCGTCATGCTGGAAATGCCTTCTTCAGACGACGTGGAGAGCCGGTCGAAGTCCTCCACGCCGATCCCCCGAACACCGGTGAACGGCCCACACCTCCGAGGATCCCGACGCTAACACGGGGGCCGCGATATTTGTACAGCGGAGCTCACCGCACGGATTCCGAACGTATTCCTTCGGCCATTGCTTCGGTGCCCCCGTATTGAGGTGAATGGGGACCGCACGGGTACGGTCGGCACCGATGTGCGGCGGTGACCAGTGAACGGCCCGGAAAGCGGTTGCCCCCGATCCGTGAGTTCACCACCGGCCAATTGGCGTGAATCTGATGGAGGGAGCGGTACCGCGTGTCCGCGATCAGCGAGGAGCTCCGCACCGAACAGTTCGTCATGTCCCTGCGCGGAGTCGTGCCGTACGTGTACGAGCAGGCCTGGCAGTCCGTCCTGGACGGCACCCCCCTGTCCCGCACCGCGCTCCACCGCGGGCCGGACGGCCTGCTGCGCCGCACGCTGCGGCCCGAGGCCCGCTTCCGGCTGCAGGTCGTGGACTGGCGGGCCACCCGGGCCGAGGTGCAGGACGCCCGGCTCGCCGAACGCCTGGCCGGGGAGTCCGCCGCCGGACTCCCCCTCGACCGTGCCCCGTTGATGTGCGCCACCCTCATCCGGCGCTCCGACCGCGACTGGACCTTCGCCTGGCGGTTCGCGCGGGAGCTGATGGACCGGCGGGCGGGGCTCCGGATCCTCGAGGAGGCCGCGGACGCGTACGCGGTCCTGCTGCGCGGCGGAATCCCCCGCGGCACGCCGGTCGCGGCACTGCCGGGGGCGGCTTCGCCGGGCGGCCCGCTCGCCGGCCTACGGACCCGGGGACCGGTGGCCCGATGACCGGCGACACCTCGGTGCGGCTGTTCTGCCTCCCCTTCGAGGGCGCCTCGGCGGGCGTCTACCTGCCCTGGGCCGAGGCCCTCGGGACCTCGGTGGTCGTCACCCCCGTCGAACTGCCCGGCCGCGGCCGCCATCCGCGCGGCCGCCCCTGCGGCCGGCTCGAACCGCTGCTCGCCGAGATCCTCCCGTACGTGGCCCGCATGCGCGACCGTCCGTTCGCCCTCTACGGGCACGGCTTCGGCGCCCTCCTCGCGTACGAGATCGCCGCCCGTCTGGAGTGGGAGTACGACGCGGTGGCCGAGCGGCTGTACGTCTCCGGGTCCGGCGTCCCCTACCGGCGCGCCCCGGAGCACGCCGTCTCCCAGCTGCCGGACGCCGAGCTGCTGCGGCGGCTCGGCCGGCGGGGCCGGATCCCCCCGGGCGCCCTCGACCCGTCGCGGGCGCCCCGGGTGCTGCCCGCGCTCCGTGCCGACCTCGCCGTCCTGGAGTCGTACCGGCGCGACCCCCGTCATGTCGTGCACTGCCCGGTCACCGCCATGGGCGGCAGCGAGGACCGGAGTGTCGGCGGGGCCGATCTGGCCGGGTGGCGCCGGTGCACCCGGCGGTCCCTGCGGGTGGACACGATCCCCGGCGACCACTACTTCCCGCTCACCGCCCGGTGGGAGCTGCTCGACACCTTCAGCCGGGACCTGATGCGCCCCCGGGTCCGCGCGTCGCGCGCCGCCGGCGGCGGACTTTCCGGCGTACCTGCCGGTTCCCGTCCGTACGGTCCCGCGGTCGGTCCCGGAACCGGCAACAAGAGTTGTCCGGTGTCCCCGGCGTCCCCATCCTGGCCGGCGGAGGTGACCGTATGACACCCACGCATGGCACCGGAGGCCTCGCCGGTGACGCCCTCGGCTCCGCGGACGGGGCCGGGCTCGAAGGCGAGCACGAAGGCGGACCCACAGTCGGACACGGGGGCGGACCCGCAGGCGGACACGAAAGCCGGCACGAACGCGGACCCGCAGGCGGACACCGGCGCGAGCGCGCGGGCGGAGCCGCAGGCGGACCCGCGGTCGGCACCGCGGGCGATCCCGCGGGCGGTCCGGGACTCGCGTACGACGCGGAGGAGCACGCCGGGCATCCGGCCGAGCAGGAGGCAGAACTGCACGCCGGCTTCCTCGCCGAGGCGGCCCGCTGGCTGCACGGACTGTTCGGCCCCGCGGACCGGGCCACGGCGGCCGTCCGGCGGATCCTCGACGTCGGCAGCGGCCCGGGCGTGGCCTCCCGCGCCCTCGCCGACGCCTTCCCGGAGGCCCACGTCCTGGCCGTGGACCGGTCGGCGGCCCTGCTCGACCGGGCCGAGGCACGGGCCGCCGAGCACGGGCTCGCCGACCGGATCACCACGCAGCGGGCCGAACGGCCCGAGGAGTTCGCCCGGTCGGGCCCCGTCGACCTGATCTGGACCGGGAACGTCTGCCGCCACCTCGGCGACCAGCAGGCCGCCCTGCGGAGCCTGGCCTCCGCGCTGCGGCCCGGCGGGCTGCTCGCCGTCGCCGAGCGGGGGCTGCCGCCGCGCTTCCTGCCCCGGGACATCGGCATCGGCCGGCCCGGGCTCCAGGCACGCCTGGACGCCGCCGTCGAAGAGCAGGTCACCGCCCGGCGGTCCCGGCTCCCCGGCGCCACCTCCGTGGTCGAGGACTGGCCCTGTCTGCTGGCCTCGGCCGGGCTCGTGCCCGCCGGGACCCGTACGTTCCTCATCGAGTTCCCGGCCCCGCTCGACGTGCCGGTGCGCCGGCATCTCCACACCCGGCTGCACGGGCTGCTCTCCGACGTCGGCGAGCGCCTCGACCTGGTGGACCGGCTCACCGTGGAACAGCTCCTCGACGGGGACGCCTGCACGGGCGTGCTCTGGCGCCCCGACGCCTTCTACCTGACCGCCGTCACGGTGCACACCGCGCGGTTGTGCAGCCCCCTCGTGTCCGCCTGAATCCGGCCGGTGAATTTGTCACCTTGGCGAAAAGCGGACCCGAAAAGGAAAGACGAACGAATTAACTAAGGAGATTAGCAGTCCTGCGGTTCCCGTAATGCCCCCGAAGCGCGTCCCGCTCGCCCTCGGGGGCTTCGGCATGCCCCGAATCCGTGACCCGTAACCGTAGGGACGCGTCCTCCGCAGATTCTTCGGTCAGCCCTACGGTCCCACCGTATTGAGGCCCTCGCCCCCGCACTCCTACGTTCCTCCCAGAACAGCCGCTTCGGAAAAGGACCGATCCGGACGGCACTCGGCGATGGACGGAGGACACGTGAAGATACGGATTCTTGGCCCCCTGCACGCCGAGACGGACGGAGTCCCGGTCGTCCCGAGTGCGGCGAAGACGCGACAGATCCTCGCGCTCCTCGCGCTCCACCCGGGCCGGCCCGTCCCGGTGGCCACGCTCAAGGAGGAACTCTGGGGCCCGCTGCCGCCGTGCAGCGCGCACAGCACCCTCCAGACCTACATCCTGCGGCTGCGCCGGGCGCTGGCAGCCGCCCTGGGCGGGGCGTACGGGTCGGAGGGAACGGCCGCCGCGGCCGGGCTGACCGGCGCCACCGGTCCGGCCCGGGCCCGGGATCTGCTGGCCACCGGTCACGACGGCTACCTCCTGCGGATCTCCGACGAGCACGTCGACGCCTTCGCCTTCCAGCACGCGGCGCAGGCCGGACACACCGCCTTCGCCGACGGCGACAGCGCCCTCGCCGCCCGGCTGCTCCGCGAGGCCCTCGCCCTGTGGAAGGGACCGGCCCTGGTGGACGTACGGGCCGGGGCGGCGCTGCGGATCCACGCGGCGCGCCTGGAGGAGAGCCGGCTGCTCGCCACCGAACGCCGGCTCGACGCCGAACTGCGCCTCGGTCTGCACGGCGAACTCCTCGCCGAACTCGTCGAGCTGACCCGCCTCCACCCCGCCAACGAACGGCTGCACGCCCAGGCGATGGTGGCGTTCTACCGCGCCGGCCGGCAGTCCGAGGGCCTCCAGCTCTTCCGCGGCCTCAGACGCCGGCTCGTCGAGGAGCTCGGTCTTGAGCCCGCCCCGCAACTCCAGCGGCTGCACCAGGCGATGCTCTCGGTCGATCCGCGCCTGGACACCCCCGCCCACGGCGGCCGGCCGACCCCGACCTTCGACCTCTACGCGGCCTGATCCCCGCCCCCGCCCTCCCGTACCCCATCCCCATCCCCAGCCCCATCCCCAGCCCCAACCACAGCCACAGCCACAGCCACAGCCCCACTCACAGCCCCCAGCGCACCTCGACCCCCACCGCACGAGACACCCGAGAGAGGCGACACAGTGACGGACCAGCACCAGGACCCGGCGCAGGCCCCGGCGCAGGACGAGGCCGAGCACCCGAACCAGGTACCCACCCTCTACGAATGGATCGGCGGCAGCGAGGCGCTGGAGCGTCTCACCGAGGCGTTCTACGCCCGCGTCCGCAAGGACGAGCTCCTCGCCCCGCTCTTCGCGCACATGGACGACGACCACCCCCAGCACGTCGCGACCTTCCTCGGCGAGGTGCTCGGCGGGCCCACGCACTACACCGAGCAGCACGGCGGCTACCCCCGCATGGTCTCCCGCCACCGGGGCCGGGCCATCAAGCCCGAGCAGCGGGCCCGCTGGGTGGAGCTGATGCTGACGGCGATGGACGAGGTCGGGCTGCCCGAGGACGCCGAGTTCCGCTCCGCCTTCGTCGGCTACATCGAGTTCGGCTCGCGCCGCGCGATGGCCAACTCCCAGCCGGACGTCGGCCCCTCCCGTCGTACCACCATCAAGAAGTGGGGCTGGGGCGAGGGCGTGCCCGGTGAGGAGTGATCCACCGGCCGTCGGGGCCCCTCCGCGTCCCGGTATCGGCAACAAATGTTGTCCTTCCGCGGAGCCCGGTTCCAGCATGGGCGTCACTGGTGATCACCACGATCCGGCGGACCGCCGAGGCCGGCAGACCGGCGCGCACCCGCCCTGATCCGTATGCCCGAACCGTCAGAACGAGGAGTCCGCTCATGCGTTTGGCCACCCCCGGGGCTGTGCGACGCGTCCCCCCGCACCCCGCCGCCACCCCGCGCCCCACCGCCGTCCCGCCCGTCACCCCGACCCCGTGCCTCACCGTCACGCAGCCGGGAGGTGGCCACCGATGAGCGTCCAGACCGAACCGCAGGAGGCCGCCGCCCCGAAGGCCAACGGCAGGCTGCCGCTCGCCGTCTATCTGCTCGCGTTCAGCCTGTTCGCGATGGGCAGCGCCGAGTTCCTGCTCGCCGGCGTCCTCCCGGACATCGCCGACGACCTCGACATCTCCCTGTCGTCCGCCGGTGCCCTCATCTCGGCCTTCGCCATCGGCGTGGTGATCGGCGGCCCGCCGCTCGCGGTGCTGACCCTGCGCTGGCCCCGCCGTACGACCCTGGTGATCTCGCAGGCCGTGTTCGCCGCCGGGGTGGCCGTCGGTCTGCTGACCGACGACTTCACCGTGCTGCTCGTCACCCGCTTCCTGATCGGCCTGGCGTACGCCGGGTTCTGGGCGGTCGCCGCGGTCACCGCGATCTCCCTGGTCACCCCCGACCGCACTGCCCGGGCCTCCGGCGTGGTGGTCAGCGGCCTCAGCATCGCGATGGTCGCGGGCGGTCCGGCCGGCGCCTTCCTCAGCCACTTCACCGGCTGGCAGGGCGGCTTCTGGGCGGTCGTCGCGCTCACCGTGCTGAGCGCGATCGCCACGATCGTCGCCGTGCCCGCCACCAAGGCGGCGCAGGAGCCCAGCGTGAAGCGCGAGTTGCAGACGATGCGGCAGCCGCAGCTGTGGGTGGTGTACGCCGCGACCCTGCTCAGCACCGCCGCGTACATGATCTCGTACAACTACCTCGCGGCCTTCCTCACGGACGTCACCGGTGTCGACTCCGTGTGGGTGCCCGCCATCCTCGTCCTCTTCGGCATCGGGGCCTTCATCGGCCTCTCGATCGGCGGCCGGATCGCCGACGGGCGCCCCCACCACGCCCTGCTCATCGGGGCCGGCGGGATCCTCGTCTGCTCCGTGCTGCTCGCGCTCCTCGCCGACTACGCCGTGGCCGTCGTCCCGCTGGTCCTGCTCCTGGGCATCGCCGGCTTCGTGCTCAACCCGGCCGTCTACGGGCGGGTGTTCACCGTGGCGTCGGGCGCGCCGACGCTCGCCGGCGCCACCGCCGTCTCCATGTTCCAGCTCGGCATCAGCGTGGTCCCCGTCCTCGCGGGCGTGGCGCTCGGTGCCGGTGCCGGTCTCACCTCGATCCCCTGGCTGGGCGCGGGACTCGCCGTCCTCACCATCCCGGTCGTACTGGTCGAGCGCACGATGGCCCGCAACCGGGCCGCCCGCGGCGCCGGGCCCGCGGGCGGCGCGGCGAGCGGCCACGCGAACGCGAACGTCACCACGAACGCGCAGGCGGTCACGGACAACTGATCCACCGTCATGACACACCACCACCGGTAGCCGCGGAGAGCTCCTCCCCCCGGGACTCTCCGCCGGCTCCCCCACAGGGAGGACCTCATGGACAACGAGCTGGGCTACGAACTCGGCACCTGGGTCGTGTCACAGATCCAGAGCCCCGACCGCCCGACGCAGTCGACCTTCTCGCTGCTCGGCAGGGAATGGGACCTGCTGCCCGAGGTGTTCCCGCCCTACACGGACCCCGGCCCCGGTCTGTTCGCCTCCTGGGTGCCGTACCAGCGGGGTGATCGCTTCCTGGAGCTGGGCTGCGGCGCCGGCGTCGCCGCCGTGCTCGCCGCGCAGCACGGGGCGTCGCGGGTGCTCGCCACCGACATCAACCCGGCCGCCGTGCGGAACGCCCTGCGCAACGCCGAGCGGCATGGAGTCGCGGACCGGTTCACCGCGCTGACCAGCGACCTCTTCGACGCCCTCGATCCCGAGGAGCAGCTCGACACGGTGTTCTGGAACACCCCGTTCATCGAGGCTCCCGCCGACCGCCCGTACGCCGGGCACATCGAGCGCGCGGTCTTCGACCCCGGGTACGGCCTGGTGAACCGATTCTTCCGCGATGTGGTGCGCCATCTGGCCACCGACGGTCGCGTCTACCTCGGCACCAGCGAGGCCATGGGCAACCCGTTCAAGATGCTGCGCGCCGCCGACGAGGCCGGTTTCGAGGGCAAGCGGCTCCGCACCGAGTCCGTCGAACTCCCCGCCGCCGAATTCGGCGACTCCCCCGTGGTCAAGGCGCACACCGACGAACGCGGCATCGTCCACATGGACTTCACCCTCTACGAGTTCCGGCGCCGCTGACCTTCCCGCGCACCTCTCGCATCACTCGCACCAGCAGTTCCGACGCCATCGACCCACCCACACCCATCGGGGCGACCTGACCGCGCTCCGGGAGATTGGACATTGATGAACGCCAACAGGAACGCAGACGCGGACGGTACCGGCTACGACACCGTCATCGCCGGAAACGGAGTCCTGGGACTGTCGCTCGCCTGGGTCCTGGCGCGACGCGGCCAGCGCGTCGCCGTGCTCGGCCAGCCCCACCGGCCCTGGGCGGGATCGGCCGCGGCCGGCGCCATGCTCGGCTGTTTCGGCGAGGTCACCACCTCGCTCCTCGCCACCGAGCACGGCCGTCACAAGCTCGAACTCGGCATCAAGGCGACCGAGTTGTGGGGACCGTGGCTGGAGGAGCTGGAGGAGCAGACGGAGGGCGCGCCGATCAGGACCGCCCAGGGCACCACCGTCGTCCTCAACACCATCGGCACCGCCGAGATCGACGACGCCAACTACAACGCCATCCGCGCCGAACTCACCCGCTACGAAGAGCCGTTCGAGGACGTGGAGCCCACCGACCTCGACTGGGTGGACGCCGAGCCCATCTCCCGCCCCCTGAAGGCCTTCCACATACCCGGCGAACACGCGGTCAACGCCGCCGCCCTCCTGGAGCGGCTCGAATCGGCCGCCGTCCAGGCCGGTGTCACCCTCGTTCCCGAGTTCGCCACGCGGGTCGAGTACCAGGGCGAGCGGGTCACCGGAGTCCTGCTCGCCTCCGGCCGTACGATCTCCGCCGACCACGTCACCCTGGCCGCCGGCGCCCGCACCCAGGAACTCCTCGACAGTCTGCCCGTCGGCCCCCGCATCCCCCGGCTGGTCAGCGGCTATGGAGTCTCCTCGCTCATCAAGACCCAGGACGGCACGAGCCCGGACAGCGTCATCCGTACGCCGAACCGTTCCTTCGCGTGCGGTCTGCACGTGGTGCCCCGAGGCGACGGCCATGTCTACGTCGGGGCGACCAACGTCATCGCCGTCGAGCCGCGCGACACCGCCGAGATGCGCGACCTGGTCTTCCTGCTCCAGTGCGCCCACCGCCAGGTCCGCCGCAACCTCTGGAACAGCGAGGTCACCAAGGTCCAGGTCGGCAACCGCCCCGTCTCCATGGACGGCTTCCCGCTGCTCGGCGACGGCGGCATGCAGGGCCTGACGATCATGACCGGCACCTACCGCGACGGACTGCACCTGTCGCCGCTGCTCGCCCAGGACTTCGCCGCCCGCATCCTCGGCGAGGAGCCCCAGGCCGACCTGGACCGGTTCGCGCCGCTGCGCCAGCCCCACCGGACCGGGACCCGCGAGGAGATCGTCGACCTTCTCATCGACCACCAGATGGGCATCGGCTACGAGCAGGACTGGACGATCCCCGTCGAATGGCACCAGTGGATCGAGATGGACCTGCGTCCGGCCACCCTCGCCTGGGCCGACGAGCTCGACCCCGAGTTCACCCCGCCGGCCGAGCTGCTCTTCGCCTCCCGCTTCGACCCCGAGCTGGTCAGCCTGCTGCGCAAGTACTACGCGACCTGCCGCGAATACAGCTGACCGACCGTCCCCCAGGCGCGGCACCACCGCGACCGGCCCCTCCCTCCAGAAAGGACACCCCCATGGCTGTCGAGAACATCGACCCGCCCGGACTGACCAAGCCCTACGGCTGGCGGCAGCTGGCGGTCGGCACCGGAAGCCGCGTCATCTTCCTGAGCGGGCAGACCCCGCGTACCGCCGACGGCGAACCGGTCGGCATGGGCGACCTGGCGGCCCAGACCGAGCAGGTCTACCTCAACATCGCCACCGGTCTCGCCGCGGCCGGCGCCTCCTTCGACGACGTGGTGAAGCTGACCATCTACGCGGTGGACTGGTCGCTCGACAAATGGGAGGCGGTCACGGCGGGCGCCGAGCGCGCGGCCGCCAAGCTCGGTGCCGACGTCGTCCGGCCGACCACCCTGGTCGGGGTCGCCACCCTCGCCGAGCCCGACTTCCTGATCGAGATCGAGGCCACGGCGATCGCGGAGTAGCCGCCCCCACGCCGGGCCCCGCCCCGCAGTTCGCACTTCGCACGACGCGCGCACGACGCACAACGCACGGCACACGGCACACGGCACACGGCACACGGCACACGGCACACGGCACACGAGGAACCTCGCACGACGCGCAGCAGGGCCCCGCCGGATCCGGC